>NZ_JBIWAF010000007.1:4854-273909 GCF_044759925.1 Pseudomonas sp. NPDC099000 | reverse complement strand
CGATTTTCCCGAGCAATTGCCCGAGTTGATCAATAACCTTCAGACCTGCCAGCTGGTACCAGGAGTACGCGCCGTCGGTCAATTCAGGGAACAGGTTGCGCGGCACGCAGATCTCATAACCGGCCAGAAGACGAGCTTCTTCACGATCATCAAGACCCTTGAGCTTTGCGACCAGGAACTTGTCGTTCCCGCGTCCGCTGACCAGCTCGACCTGTTTCACATTGCCTTCGCGCTTGAGCGTCCAGGTTTTGTACTGCAACAGGTTTTCAGTCGGATCAGTAAAGGAATAAACCTTCACTTCGCCGCGAACGCCATGAACAGAATAAATCTTGCCGATAACGATCAAATCATCAGCAATGGCAGGCGTCGCGTTCATATTGCTCAGGCCGCAGCCTTAGATGCATCCTTCAACAACTGAGCAACACGCTCAGAAGGTTGTGCACCAACGCTCAGCCAGTAGGCTACGCGCTCTTGGTTCACGGACAGACGGACTTCTTGACCACGAGCAACAGGGTTGAAGAAACCAACCTGTTCCTTGTGCGAACCGTCGCGCGGGTTGCGGCTGTCGGTTACGGTCAAGTGGTAAAACGGGCGCTTTTTGGAGCCGCCAAGGGCAAGACGGATTGTTAGCATGTGAACATCGTTCCTGTAGTCGGTGCTGCAAATCTAAAGGCACAGCGGGCATAGGTGCCCGAAAGGCCGCATATTCTAAGGAATATCCGGACTTTTGCAAATGTCTTTTTCCGGCTGCCTATCGGCCGCCATCAAGATTTGCTATAGAGCCGTCGTTGAAAACGGCCAGTCAGCTCCCGCCAAGTGCGGGTTTGCTGTTGATCCCACGTCCCTGTGGGTAAGCGCCGACATAAATGCCGACGCGAATTCTTTACATCTTCGGCATGCCGCCGCCGGGCAACATACCGCCCATGCCGCGCATCATTTTGGCCATTCCGCCTTTTGCGGAGAATTTCTTCATCATCTTCTGCATCTGCTTGTGTTGCTTGATCAAGCGACCGATGTCCTGCACCTGGGTGCCGGAACCCATGGCGATCCGGCGTTTGCGCGAACCGCTGATCAGCTCAGGGTCGCGGCGCTCGGCCGGGGTCATGGAATTGATGATGGCTTCCATCTGCTTGAACTGTTTCTCTGCCGCGCCCTGGGCATTGCCCATCTGCGCCAGGTTCACGCCGCCGATGTTCGGCAGTTTGTCCATGAGGCCGCCGAGGCCGCCCATGTTCTTCATCTGTTGCAGCTGATCGCGGAAGTCTTCGAGATCGAAGCCCTTGCCCTTCTTTAATTTCTTCGCAAGCTTGTCGGCCTTGTCCTTGTCGAGGGTCGCTTCAGCCTGTTCGATCAGGCTGAGCACATCGCCCATGCCGAGGATGCGCGACGCAATACGCTCAGGGTGGAACGGTTCGAGCGCTTCGCTCTTCTCGCCCATACCGATGAACTTGATCGGCTTGCCGGTGATGGCACGCACCGACAGCGCGGCACCGCCACGGGCGTCGCCGTCGACCTTGGTCAGGATCACACCGGTCAGCGGCAATGCGTCGCCGAAGGCCTTGGCCGTGTTGGCGGCGTCCTGGCCGGTCATGGCATCGACCACGAACAGGGTTTCGACCGGGTTGATCGCGGCGTGCAGCGCCTTGATCTCGCCCATCATCTCTTCATCGATGTGCAGACGACCGGCGGTATCGACGATGACCACGTCGATGAATTTCAGCTTGGCTTCTTTAATAGCCGCTTGCGCGATGTCGACCGGCTTCTGGCTCAGGTCAGACGGGAAGAAGGTGACGCCGACTTCACCGGCGAGCATTTCCAGCTGCTTGATCGCCGCCGGACGGTAAACGTCCGCGGACACGACCATGACCGACTTCTTCTTGCGCTCTTTAAGGAAGCGCGCGAGTTTGCCGGCGGTGGTGGTTTTACCCGCACCCTGCAAACCGGCCATCAGGACCACGGCCGGTGGAACGGCGCTCAGGTTCAGGTCTTCGTTGGCGGCGCCCATCAGGCTTTCGAGTTCGGCCTGGACGATCTTCACGAAAGCCTGGCCTGGCGTCAGGCTGCGCGACACCTCGGTGCCGACGGCGCGCTCCTTGACCGAATTGACGAAGTCTTTCACCACCGGCAAGGCGACGTCAGCTTCGAGCAACGCCATGCGCACTTCGCGCAGGGTGTCTTTGATGTTGTCTTCGGTCAGCTTGGCCTTGCCGGTGACATGGCGCAGCGTCTGCGAGAGACGGTCGGTTAAGTTTTCAAACATTGCGCGATCCTTTCAGGCCCTGTGTAGACCGGGATAATGGCGGCCCAGACCGGAATAAACATGTGCTCGGCGAGCCTGCGGCGTGGGCAGGTCGCGGATTATAGCGAAGACTGCGTCTGGCGGACACCTCGTCGTCAGGTTGCATGGTCTTTCGTGCTGCGGGGGTTCTATGCCAAACTCAGCGCCTTTCGGGCTTGCCTAACAGGATTTATGCTCCCCTTGTCACCCAGTTTGCTGACTACCCTCGCCGCCGCCTGCTTATACGCCGCTGCGACTATCTATCAAGGCACTCGTCTGGCCAGTGGCGCCAAGGCGAACAAACGCCTGTTGGTCACGCTCGGCGTACTGGCCGTGCTGGCTCACAGCGCCAGCCTGTTCACCCACCTGCTGACCCCGATCGGCCTGGGCCTGGACTTTTTCAGTGCCGCCAGCCTGATTGCCGCAGCGGTCATCGCCCTGACCCTGCTGGCCTGTTCGCGGATCCCGGTGGAAAACCTGCTTATATTGCTGTTCCCGCTCGGTGCTGCCACGGTGCTGCTGGCGCAGTTCGCCCCCGCCGGCACGGTGCAGGTCATCGACGAAGAGCCGGGCATCCTCGCGCACATCCTGCTGTCGATCCTCGCTTACGGCATGTTCACCATCGCGATGTTTCAGGCCTTGTTGCTGCTGGTGCAAGACCATCAGCTCAAGCACAAACACCCGTCGGGCCTGATCAAGAATTTCCCCCCGCTGCAAACCATGGAAAGCCTGTTGTTCGGCTTCCTCTGGGCCGGCTGGACCCTGCTGTCGCTGTCGCTGCTGTCTGGCTGGCTGTTCGTCGACAACCTGTTTGCCCAGCACCTGGTGCACAAAACCTTGCTGGCTTGCCTGGCCTGGATCGTCTTCAGCGTGCTGCTATGGGGCCGTAACCGCCTCGGCTGGCGCGGACACAAAGCCATTCGATGGACCCTCGCCGGTTTCTGCCTGCTGATGCTGGCGTACTTCGGCAGTAAGCTGGTCCGTGAATACATCCTGCACATCTGACGGGCGGCATTAATGGACGACTTGCCCATAGGGCCGATGCTCGCGGTATTGGCCCTGCTGATTTTATGGTCGGGGCTGTTTACCGCCATCGAATCCGCACAACAGCACTTGCTGGCCCAGCGCACCGCCTCGCGTTCCAGCGACAAACCGGTCGCAAAGCTGAGCTTTCCGCTCAACAGCCTGATCTTCTGCAATACCCTGTGTCGCGCACTGGCAGTGGTTATCAGCACCTTGCTGGCGATCTTCATCTGGGCGGAAAACGGTCCATGGATTGCCTGCCTGGGCGCCGGGGTCGCGCTTCTGATGTTCGCCGACTACCTGCCGCGCTCCCTCGCCGTGCGCTATCCCGACGCCGTGCTGGCCTTGGGCAACACGTTGCTCGGCGCGCCACTGAAAATCATCTACCCGGCCGCCTGGCTGCTCAATGGCTTCACTCGGCTGCTGATGCGACCGTTTGCCCGCAAAGTCAAAGTGGTGCAACAGAGCGAAGACGAGAGCCCCAGCGAGCGCAAGGACGATCACGAAGCCGTCTGCCGACCCCACCCGCTGTCGGGCATCCACGCGCTCGATAACATCACGGTCAACGACATTCTGGTGCCGCGCAGTGATGTCGACGGGATCAACCTCGACGACTCCCTCGCAGAGATCATCGAGCAACTGCGCAACAACAAGCGCACGCGCCTGCCGGTGTTTCACAGCGATATCAACCAGGTCGAAGCGGTGCTCAATACCCGGCAGATCCGCCACTTGCTACCTGATGCGAGCCTGACCCTCGAAGCGCTGCTGGCCGCCAGCCACGAACCGTACTTCGTACCGGAAAGCACGCCGTTGCAGCTGCAACTCTTGAATTTCCACAAACAGCAGCGACGCCTGGGCATGGTGGTCGACGAGTACGGCGAAGTGCTCGGCATCGTGACCCTGGAAGACATTCTCGAAGAAATCGTCGGCGAATTCGAAAGCCAGCACAGCCTGGACAACCCGCATATCCATCCACAGGCCGATGGGCGACTGATGATCGAAGGTGCGGCGTCGATTCGCGAATTGAACAAGAGCCTGGGCTGGCACCTGCCCAGCGACGGCCCGAAAACCCTTAACGGGTTGGTGACCGAGGCGCTGGAGACGATTCCGGACAGCGCGGTGTGCCTGAAGATCGGGCGTTATCGACTGGAAATTCTGGAGACGGAAGATAATCGGATTACTCAGGTTTTGATCTGGCATACCAGTTCGATACCAGCAGTGACCTAAACCCTGATACCTGCCCTGGGGGCATGGGGTTTATCTGTGGCGAGGGGATTTATCCCCGTTGCGTTGCGAAGCAACGCCAAAATATCTGCAACTGGATGCTACCTGATAAACCTCACCTGAAGTCTTGGGGCCGCTTCGCAGCCCAACGGGGATAAATCCCCTCGCCACAGATAAATCCCCTCGCCACAATTGCATTGCCAACCCTTGGTCTTTGTTGTCTTTGTCAGCCTATTCAATAGTGTCATCGCCAGCCCAAGCCCTTGTTTGATCGTTAGCCACCTTCCTATAATCAAATCCGCTTACCCAAGCCCCCGCCGAACCACGTGCTTACCCCGCACGCAGCAGGTTCCGGCCAGACCATCGGCACTATCCGCACTACACCGACGACTGTTCCTACCTTGAACAGTGGCCGCGCCTCACTCCCACATCCCTGGGTGTTCGACCATAATAATTCGCTCCACTGGGGCACATGACTGTCAGGGATAACCGCATGACGACCAGCACGACTTACAGCGAAACCACACCTGCGCAACCGACGAACTCCGCCACCCGCGTGGCGACCGCGAGTTTCATCGGCACCGCCATCGAGTTCTACGACTTCTACGTCTACGCCACCGCTGCGGCACTGGTGATCGGTCCGGTGTTCTTTCCGCAGACCTCCGGCACCGCCCAGATGCTGTCGGCGTTCCTCACGTTTGGTATTGCCTTCCTGGCTCGACCCTTGGGATCTGCGCTGTTTGGGCACTTCGGTGATCGTATCGGGCGCAAATCGACACTGGTCGCTTCATTGCTGTTGATGGGCGTATGCACCACGCTGATTGGCGTGCTGCCGGGTTACGACAGCATCGGAGCCTGGGCGCCAATCTTGCTGTGCGTGCTGCGTTTCGGCCAAGGCCTCGGCCTGGGCGGCGAATGGGGCGGTGCGGCGTTGCTGGCGACGGAGAATGCGCCCAAGGGCAAGCGCGCCTGGTTCGGCATGTTCCCGCAGCTCGGCCCTTCGATTGGCTTTCTGGCGGCTAACGGCCTGTTCCTGACGCTGGCCATGACCCTGAATGACGAGCAGTTCCGCTCGTGGGGCTGGCGAATTCCGTTCCTACTGAGCGCCGCGCTGGTGATGGTGGGCCTGTATGTGCGCCTCAAACTCCACGAAACCCCGGTGTTTGCCAACGCCATGGCCCGTCAGGAGCGAGTGAAGATCCCGCTGGTCGAGCTGTTCAGCCAGTACTGGGCGCCAATGCTGCTGGGTGCCGGGTCGATGGTAGTGTGTTACGCGCTTTTCTACATCTCGACGGTGTTTTCGCTGAGTTATGGCGTGTCGACACTCGGCTACAGCCGCGAAACCTTCCTCGGACTGCTGTGCTTCGCCGTCCTGTTCATGGCGGCGGCCACACCGCTGTCAGCCTGGGCCAGCGACCGTTACGGGCGTAAACCGGTGCTGATCATCGGCGGTGTGCTGGCGATCCTGTCGGGATTCTTGATGGAACCACTGCTGACCCAAGGCTCGACCTGGGGCGTGGCGCTGTTCCTGTGCATCGAGCTGTTTCTGATGGGCGTGACGTTTGCGCCGATGGGCGCGCTGCTGCCGGAGCTGTTTCCTACACATGTGCGGTATACCGGCGCGTCGGCAGCCTACAACCTGGGCGGAATCGTCGGAGCCTCGGCGGCACCGTTCTTCGCGCAGAAACTGGTGGCGATGGGCGGTTTGAGTTATGTCGGCGGGTATGTGTCGGGGGCGGCGGTGCTGAGTTTGATTGCGGTGCTGTGCCTGAAGGAGACGCGGCATAACGATTTGAATCGGGTGACCTGATAAGACGCCATCGCGGGCAAGCCCGCTCCCACAGAATTTCAGGTGTGCACAAAATTTGTGATCAACCGAAAACCCTGTGGGAGCGGGCTTGCCCGCGATGGCCGCGCCTCGGTTACAGCTCGACTACGACAGCCTGAGAAGCACGGGTAGCCTTGGCACGAGCCGCTTCGATCGACTCATCCCGCGCCAACGCCACGCCCATCCGGCGCTGGCCATTGACCTCAGGCTTACCGAACAGGCGCAACGCCGTATCCGGCTCACTCAACGCAGCACCCAGGTTGGCGAACGCGGTCTGGGTCGACTGCCCTTCCACCAGAATCACCGCCGAAGCCGATGGACCGAACTGACGAATAAGCGGAATCGGCAGGCCCAGGATCGCCCGTGCGTGCAGCGCGAACTGCGACAGGTCCTGGGAAATCAGGGTCACCAGACCGGTATCATGCGGGCGCGGCGACACTTCGCTGAACCACACCTGATCACCTTTGATGAACAGCTCGACACCAAACAGACCACGGCCACCCAAGGCTTCAGTGACGGCTTTGGCAACACGCTCGGATTCCGCCAGGGCAATCGGGCTCATGGCTTGTGGCTGCCAGGATTCCTGATAGTCGCCCTTCTCCTGACGGTGGCCGACGGGCGCGCAGAAGGTCGTGCCGCCGACGTGATGCACGGTCAACAGAGTGATTTCGTAGTCGAAGTCGATAAAGCCCTCGACAATCACGCGACCTTTACCGGCGCGGCCGCCTTCTTGAGCGTAATCCCAAGCGGTTTTCACATCATCAGCACTGCGCAGCAGGCTCTGGCCTTTGCCCGACGAACTCATCACTGGCTTGACCACGCACGGGAAGCCCAGGTCCTGGACGGCCTTGCTGTAGTCCTCGAAGGTGTCGGCGAAGTGGTACGGCGAGGTCGGCAGGTCCAATTCTTCAGCGGCCAGGCGACGGATGCCTTCACGGTTCATGGTCAGCTGCGTGGCGCGAGCAGTCGGGATCACGTTGAAGCCTTCGGCTTCCAGCTCCACGAGGGTCGCGGTGGCGATGGCTTCGATTTCCGGCACGATGAAGTGCGGCTTCTCGGCTTCGATCACGGCACGCAGGGCGGCGCCGTCGAGCATGTTGATCACGTAGCTGCGATGCGCGACTTGCATGGCCGGTGCGTTGGCGTAACGGTCGACGGCAATCACTTCAACGCCCAGGCGTTGCAGCTCGATCACCACTTCCTTGCCCAACTCACCACAGCCACACAGCAATACGCGGGTCGCGGTTGGCGACAATGGAGTTCCGATACGGGTCATCTCAGGTCCTCAAGAAGCGGATCATCGAGGGTCGCAGCGCCTGGCGCGCTTCCCATGGGGAGAAAGCGCGGCATTTTACATGAACCGCAGGGTTTGGCTTCAGCTGGCGACGGCCTGTTTGCGCAAGCGCCAGGCCATGATCAGCCACACAACCGTCACGCCGGCGAACTTCGAGCCCATGGCGGTGAGGATCACGGCCGGAGTGAAGGCGTCGATCATGCCGAAGAAGATGAAGGTGTCGAGGGGAATGCTCAGGGCCGAACTTATCCACAGGCGATCGTGCAGCGGGCGTTTGGTAATGCTGAACACCAGCCAGTCGATGCATTCGGACACCGCGAAGGCCGTGGCGCTGGCCAGTGCGATGGACGGGTCGGAAGTGACATAGGACAGGACCAGCGCCGCGAGCATCGCCGCGATCGCACCGTGGCCGAAGCGGGTTTGCACCATGTCGCGTAACACAAACACCAACCCGCCCCAGGCTGACCAGATGATGTCCAGGTGAGGGGCGGTGGAAAAGGCGTAGTTGATCAGCACGACGCTGCTGATGTAGGCGATCAGGAAGAACATGAGGTGGCGGGATACCTGTCAATTTGGCGCATAGGGTACTTTATCTTGAGCTCACAAATGACCTGTGGCGAGGGGGCTTGTCCCCGTTGCGCTGCGAAGCAGTGCCAAAACCTGTAATCGCATTCGGCCTGATACACCGAGACTGCTGATTTCACGACTGCTGCGCAGCCGAACGGGGCGATGCGGCGTTCCGACAAGCCCCCTCGCTACAGGGGACCTCGTCGACCAGAGAAACTCACAAGGCTCAGGAGTCGGATTTGGAAGGCAACATCCAGAGCAACCCGCTCGATTTCGCCCGCTCATGACACAACCCCAACACCTTGCGGCGCTCTTCGTTGTCCATCCGGCTCCAGCGCGTGATCTCTTCGACCGTGCGCTGACATCCGGTGCAGATATCATCCTCGTCCAGCGCACAGATGTTCACGCACGGCGATAGCACCGGCCGTTCGGTGTTCATTCTTCCTGCTCAGCCAGATCGCGGGCATAACGCTGCGAATTGTGCACATAGTGCGCAGCGCTGGCCTCCAGCATCTTCTTTTGCGGCTCGGTCAGCTCACGCACCACCTTGCCCGGCGAGCCCATGACCAGCGAACCGTCGGGAATCTCCTTGCCCTCACCGATCAGCGAGTTGGCGCCGATGATGCAGTTCTTGCCGATTTTCGCGCCGTTTAGGATCACTGCGTTGATACCGATCAGGCTGTAATCGCCCACGATGCAGCCGTGAAGCATGGCGTTGTGGCCGATGGTCACGCCGGTGCCGATGGTCAGCGGGTAGCCCATGTCGGTGTGCATCACCGTGCCGTCCTGGACGTTGCTGTTCTTGCCGATCAGGATCAATTCGTTGTCGCCCCGCAACACGGCGTTGAACCAGACGTTGGCGCCCTCTTCCAGTTTGACCTTGCCCACCAGCACGGCATTGGGTGCGACCCAGCTCTGCGGATGGGTTTCGACGCAGGCATCGCCCAGGCGATATTTCATCTTGTTGTCCTCAAGGCTCAGGCAGCCGCGTTTCACGCCATACGAACGATGGCTTCAAGTATTGATAAAGCTTTTGGGCGGATGGTGAAGGCTGATGTCGGCGTCATAGAGCAGGTTGATCAACTCGACAATCATGATCGCCGTCAGGCCCCAGATTTTATACTCGCCGTAACGATAACTCGGCACGTACCAACTGCGCCCCTGATAATCGATGCGGTGGGTGTGTTCCCGAGGATCCTCACGGAAAAACTCCAGAGGCACGCTGAACACGGCCGCGATCTCGGCATCGTTGGCCAGGTATTCGACAAAATCCGGAATCACCCCGACATAAGGCGTGACCTTGATGCCGTGCAGGGAGATCAATGGGCTCAGCGGGCCGATCACTTCGACCAGCCCCGGTGGCAAGCCGATTTCTTCTTCGGCCTCCCGTAGCGCGGTGAAAATCAGGTCCGGGTCTTCGGGGTCGCGCCGCCCGCCGGGAAAGGCGACTTCTCCGCCATGGGTCGAGAGCCCGCTGGCGCGCAGGGTCAGAACCAGTTCCGGTTCGTCACTGCGGGTGATGGGCACCAATACCGCGGCTTCAGGGAAACGTCGATCGGTTTCCAGGGTACGCGGCGTGTGGTTGCTAACCCGGTGGAGTAGCTCGTCCAGCATGAGTCTTCTCGATTTGTTCTCTACCTCGCATCATGCACCAATCGAACCGGCCACCCAACCCCATAACCACTGCATGTCGCTAAACGACAACTTGCCGACAGGCACCGCCGCACGCCAAGATAGGCGCAGCATTCAGGAACCCCAGCATGAAATTTTGCAGTCAGTGCGGCAACCCGGTCACCCAGCGCATCCCCGAAGGCGATTCGCGCCTGCGTTTCGTCTGTGACAGCTGTCAGGCGATTCACTACCAGAACCCCAATATCGTCGCCGGCTGCGTGGCGACCTGGGGCTCGAAAGTGTTGCTGTGCCGTCGCGCCATCGAGCCTCGGCTCGGTTACTGGACCCTGCCCGCCGGCTTCATGGAGAACGGTGAAACCATCGAGCAGGCGGCCATTCGCGAGACCGCAGAGGAAGCCTGCGCGCGGGTGCGCAACCTGAGCATCTATACGTTGATCGACGTGCCACACATCAGTCAGGTGCATGTGTTCTTTCGCGCAGAGCTGGTGGACCTGGATTTTTCCGCCGGCCCCGAGAGCCTCGAAGTGCAGCTTTTCGACGAAGCCGACATCCCGTGGTCCGAGTTGGCTTTCCGCACGGTGGGCCGTACCTTAGAATACTTCTTCGCTGACCGGCGGACCGAGGTCTACCCCGTGCGGTCCGAGTCGATCCCGCCGCTTGTCCAGCCTGCCATCACCTAAAAGCTCCTGGCTCCAAAATCACCTATAACTAACTAAATAGTCGCGACACCTTTCAGGGATATCGTTTCAATGCGCTGGTTGCTTGCCGTGTTTTGCTTGTCGTTCGTCGCCATGTCACAGGCTTCCGTTGCGGAAACCCTGAACGGCAAAGTCATCGAAAAAGTTCTGGTGCTCAAGTCCGCCCATCAATTGCAATTGATCAATGACGGCAAGCCGCTCAAGACCTATCGCATATCCCTGGGCAAACGTCCCAAGGGGCCGAAGCTGATGGAAGGCGACAAGCGCACGCCTGAGGGTTTCTATTGGCTGGACTGGCGCAAGGTCAGCGATAAATTCAATTTGTCGATGCACATCTCCTACCCGAACATCAGCGACTCTGCCCGCGCCCGGCGTGAAGGCGTCGAGCCTGGCGGCATGATCATGATCCACGGCACACCGGACACCGAAGAAAACCCGGAAGACCTGTTCCACACCCTGGACTGGACCGACGGCTGCATTGCCATGCGCAATATGGACATGCGCGAGGTCTGGGGGCTGGTGCCGGATGGCACGATGATCGAGATTCGCCCGTAACGCCCCTCCTATGATCGTTCCCACGCTCAGCGTGGGGATGCAGCCCGGGACGCTCTGCGTCCCCTTCCAAAGCCGAACGCGGAGCGTCCGTTGAGGCATTCCCACGCAGAGCGTGGGAACGATCATAAATCCCCTCGCCACAATGAACCGCGCCAGTCGCAACTTCTCCTTTTGACGGCTACCTTCGGTCGCTCCTCGAAAAATAAATTCAAAAGATCGCAGCCTGCGGTAATGACTGCCGGGAAGATACCAATCACCCGGGCAAGCGTTACCGCAGGCTGCGATCTTTGCGTTCAAAACCCCCACCTCTAATACCACTTAATACCAAACCAAATTTCCCGCACTCAACAGGGCAGGCTTTCCGACGCCAATGGCAAAGTACTGGCATTGACATGGTATTCAAGTGGTATTAATTTTCGGCCATTCGCGGAACACAACACTCCAATATCCGCATCGGACATCCCTGATATGAATGACCTCCAGGCCCTACGCCCTGACGACACCCAGCCCACGCCGCTGTACCTGCAACTGGCGCGCAATCTGGAAGCGGCGATCCATGCCGGCCAATGGAAAGCCGAGCAGGCCATGCCTTCGGAGCGCAACCTCAGCGAGCTGCTGGGCATCTCCCGCGTCACCGCCCGCAAGGCACTGGAAGTGTTGTTCGAGCAAGGCCTGATCCGCCGCAACCAAGGTTCCGGCACATTCATCACGCCACGCCTGGAACAACCGCTGTCGCGCCTCTCGGGTTTCAGCGAAATGCTGCGCCTCAAGGGCTTCGTGCCCGGCTCGCAATGGCTGGAACGCGAGATCACCCCGCCGACCCACGAAGAACTGATCCGCCTCGGCCTCTCGCCCAACGACAAAGTCGCGCGGCTCAAACGCCTGCGCAAAGCCGACGACACGGTGATGGCGATCGAGATGAGCACCCTGCCCGCCTCGATCATCCCCAAGCCACAGGCGGTGGGCGATTCCCTCTACGAATACCTCGACGGCATCGGCAAACCGATCGTCCGCGCGCTGCAGCACATCCAGGCGATCAACGCCTCGGACGAATTCGCCACCCTCGTCGGCATCGCCCCCGGCACCGCCATGCTGCTGATGACCCGGGTCGGCTATCTGGAAGACAACACACCGATCGAAGTCACCGACACCTACTGCCGCAACGACTACTACGACTTTGTCGCAGAGCTGCGTAGATAAAGAGCTTCGCCGCTAAAACCGAGAACCGATCATGTCCGAAGACAACATCCTCACCGCCCACGGCTGGGTTCGCGGCCGGCTGATTCACGAACACGGCAAGGTCGTGTCCATCGAAGGCGTGCCGTGCGATCCGGCTGCCAACGACTTGCCCTATCTGCTGCCCGGCTTCATCGACCTGCACGTTCACGGAGGCGGCGGCAAAGACATCATGGAAGGCGCAACCGCCTTCGAAACCATCAGCAAGACCCACGTGCGTTTCGGCACCACGTCGCTGCTGGCAACCACCATGACTGCGCCGCCGGCAGAGATTTCCAGCGTGCTCAAAGCCGTCGGCGAGTTCTGCGAGCAGCGGCCAACAGGCTGCGCCCGGGTGCTCGGCGTGCACCTGGAAGGCCCGTACATCAACCCCGGCAAACTCGGTGCCCAGCCGAACTTCGCCCACACCGCATTGATGGCCGAAGTCGAGGAATACCTGGCGCTGGCACCGATCCGGGTGATCACCATCGCCCCGGAAATCGCTGGCCACGATGCCTTGATCCGCACCCTCAGTGCGCGCGGTATCCGCATGCAGATCGGCCACACTCTCGGCAGTTATGAGGAAGGCGTCGCCGCGCTGGCGGCGGGTGCCAGCAGTTTCACTCACCTCTACAACGCCATGAGCCCGCTGCATCACCGCGAGCCGGGCATCGTCGGCGCGGCACTGGCGCACGCCAAATACGCCGAGCTGATTCCGGATTTGCTGCACGTTCACCCCGGCGCCATGCGGGTGGCCTTGCGCGCGATCCCGTGCCTGTATTGCGTCACCGACTCCACCGCCGCCGCCGGCATGCCGGACGGTGAATACAAGCTCGGCAGCCACACGGTCACCAAGTGCCTGGGCGGCGTGCGCTTGCCCGACGGCACCCTGGCCGGTAGCACGCTGACCATGGATCAGGCGCTGCGCAATCTGGTGAAGATCGGTTTGCCGATCGCCGAGGCGTCGCAACGTCTTTCGGAATTTCCCGCCGACTACCTCGGACTTGAAGAACGCGGCCGCCTGCAACCCGGCAGCTGGGCCGACTGCGTGCGGCTGGATCGATCACTCACACTCACCGCCGTCATGGTCGAAGGAGAAGACATTGACTTCAAAAATGCTTGAAGAGGCGCTGTCCTCGTTCGAGGCCGTGCAAGCCCAACTGCAGCAACTCGACCCGCAGATGATCGAGATCGCCGGGCGCCTGCGCCGTCAGCCGCCGCAAGTCGTGATGACCGTCGCCCGCGGCAGTTCAGACCACGCTGCCAGTTACTTCGCCTACCTGACCATGCAGCAACTGGGCTTCCCGGTGGCGTCGTTGCCGATGTCGGTGGTGACCATGCTGCAAGCACCATTGAAGGTCAGCGGCCAGGTGGCGTTTGCGTTTTCGCAATCGGGGCAAAGTCCGGACCTGGTGAACAGCCTGCGTCTGTTGCGCAAGCGCGGCGCCCTGAGCATTTCGATGGTCAACGCTGAAAGTTCGCCACTGGAAGCCGCCTGCGAATTCAGCCTGCCGCTGTGCGCCGGCACTGAAAGCAGCGTCGCAGCCACCAAGAGTTTTATCGCCACCCTCAGCGCCAGCGCCCGTCTGATCGCCCACTGGAAAGAAGACGTGGAATTGCTCGAAGCCGGCAACGCCTTGCCGGAAGGTCTGCGCGAAGCGGCGCAACAGGATTGGCGCCTGGCCATCGACGCCCTGCGCGATTGCCAGCGTTTGATGGTGATCGGCCGTGGCGCCGGTTTTGCCATCGCTCAGGAAGCGGCGCTCAAGTTCAAGGAGACCTCGGCGATTCAGGCCGAAGCCTTCAGCAGCGCCGAAGTCCGTCACGGCCCGATGGCGCTGATCGATGAGAATTATCCGCTGCTGATTTTTGCACCACGCGGTGCCGAGCAGGCCGGTTTGCTGAGTCTTGCCGCGGACATGCGCCAGCGCGGCGCTCGCGTTCTGCTGGCGGCACCGGATGATATTGCCGAACGTGACCTCACGCTGACCCGCGCCGAGCACCCGGCCCTTGATCCGATTCTGGCGATCCAGAGTTTCTACGTCATGGCCGCCGGTTTGGCCGTGGCCCGTGGCATGGACCCGGACCAGCCCCGGCACCTCAGCAAAGTCACACGAACCCACTGAGCCTAATAGGAATAACTCTGTAGCAGCTGTCGAGTGAAGCGAGGCTGCGATCTTTTGATTCTGCGTTGAAAAGATCGCAGCCTCGTTTCACTCGACAGCTGCTACAGGCGATCTGATCCGAACCGTCGTTTTTACTGATGAGACCGAGCCATGCATAACAACAATAAAGAGCTGACCCTCAGCGCCCCGCTCAGCGGTCCGGTGCTCACGCTCGCCAAAGTCCCGGACCCGGTGTTCGCCAGCGGCGCGATGGGCGACGGGATCGCCATCGACCCACTGAACGACACCCTTCACGCCCCGTGCGCTGGCGTGGTGGTGCACGTTGCCCGCAGCGGTCACGCCGTCACCTTGCGTGCCGACAACGGCGCGGAATTGCTCTTGCACCTGGGCCTCGACACCGTCGAGTTGCAGGGCGAAGGCTTCTCGATGCTGGTCAAGGAAGGCGCGCGCGTCAGCAACGGCCAACCGCTGTTGCGCTTCGACCTGGACAAGGTCGCGCAGCAGTGCAAAAGCCTGGTCAGCCTGATGATCCTGACCAACAGCCAAGAGTTTCAGGCGCGGCCCATCACACTGAAATCGGTAAAAGTCGGCGACCCGCTGCTGCACATCATTCGTCGAGCGGCGCCGGGCGCCCAGGCAGAGGTGGACCTTTCGGGTGAAGCGCATTTCGGCCATGTGCGCATCGCTCATCGTGGCGGTCTGCACGCTCGCCCGGCCGCGCTGATTCGTCAGACCGCGCAAGGGTTCAAGAGCAAATCGCAGCTGCATTTCGCCGGAAAATCGGCGACCTGCGACAGCTTGATCGGGCTGATGAGCCTGGCCGTCGGCGAGCAGGATGAGGTTCAGGTCAGCTGCCAGGGTCCGGATGCCGAAGCGGCGTTGCAAGCGTTGCTGATCGCCCTGTCCACCGCGCTGGCCGAAGACAGCCATGCCGCCGCGCCGCCGATGACCCGGCGCCATCGGGCGGCCGAAGCCGGCGTACTGCACGGTGTGTGCGCCGCGCCCGGTCTGGTCTGTGGGTCGTTGTTTCGCTTGAACGCCATCAGCCTGCCGGTGGATGCCGGCCGCCACGATCCCGAGCAACAATTGCACGCACTCGATACCGCGCTGACCGTTGTGCGCGGCGAAATCGACCACACCCTGGCCCAGGCGAGGAAACACAAAAACACTGACGAAGAAGCGATCTTCGCCGCGCACCTCGCCTTGCTCGAAGACCCGGCGCTGCTGGACGCGGCCAACGCCTGCATCGTACAAGGCATGGCCGCGACGCACGCCTGGAGCCAATCGATCGACGCGCAGTGCGACGTCCTTCAACAACTCGGTAGCGCGTTGCTGGCCGAACGCGCCAACGATCTGCGCGACCTCAAGCAACGGGTGCTGCGTGCCTTGCTCGGCGAAGCCTGGCATTACGACGTGCCGGCCGGCGCCATCGTCGCCGCTCATGAACTGACGCCCTCGGACTTGCTGCAACTGAGCGAGCAAGGGGTCGCCGGGTTGTGCATGGCCGAGGGCGGCGCGACTTCCCACGTCGCCATTCTGGCTCGCGGCAAAGGCTTGCCTTGTCTGGTTGCATTGGGTTCGGCGCTTCTGGATCAGCCGCAAGGCCATGCGGTGGTGCTGGATGCCGATGGTGGCCGTCTCGAATTGAAACCGACTGCTGAACGCCTTGCCGAGGTGCATCAGGCTCAACTCGATCATCAAGAACGCCGCGCGCTTCAACAGTCTCAGGCACACACCTCGGCACAGACACTCGATGGCGTGCACATCGAAGTCGCTGCCAATGTCGCCTCCAGCGCTGAAGCGGCCGACGCGCTGGCCAATGGCGCCGATGGCGTCGGCCTGCTGCGCACCGAGTTTCTGTTTGTCGACCGCAACACCGCGCCGGACGAACAGGAACAGCGCCTCGCCTATCAAGCCGTGCTCGACGCCATGGGTGACAAGTCGGTGATCATCCGCACCATCGACGTCGGCGGCGACAAGCAACTCGATTACCTGCCGTTACCGGTCGAAGCCAATCCGGTGCTCGGCTTGCGCGGCATTCGCCTGGCTCAGGTGCGGCCGGAATTGCTCGACCAGCAACTGCGCGCGCTGTTGCACGTCAGCCCGTTGTCACGCTGCCGGATCCTGTTGCCGATGGTGACCGAGGTCGATGAGTTGCTGCACATCCGCCAGCGCCTCGATGCCTTGTGCATTGAACTGGAACTGACCCAGCGCCCGGAGTTGGGCGTGATGATCGAAGTCCCGGCCGCCGCGCTGCTGGCCGAGCAACTGGCCGAACACGCGGACTTCCTGTCCATCGGCACCAACGACTTGTCGCAATACACCCTGGCCATGGACCGCGACCATGCGGGTCTCGCCTCGAGAGTCGACGCGATGCACCCGGCGCTGCTGCGGCTGATCGCCCAAACCTGCGCCGGTGCGGCGGTGCATAACCGTTGGGTCGGCGTCTGCGGCGCACTCGCCTCCGACCCGCTGGCCACTCCGGTGCTGATCGGCCTGGGCGTCAGCGAGCTGTCGGTCAGCCCGGTGCAGATCGGCGAAATCAAGGACCGCGTGCGCCACCTCGACGCGGCCGAATGCCGACGCATCAGCCACGACCTGCTCAAGCTGAGCAGCGCGGGCGCGGTGCGTCACGCCTGTCACCAGCAATGGCCTCTGAGCTGAACAACAACTACAGCTCTAAAACAAAAAGAACACAGGGAGATCCGCCATGTACCAATACTTCATCGAAGGCCTGCAGCGCCTCGGCCGCGCGCTGATGCTGCCGATCGCGATCCTGCCGATTGCCGGCCTGTTGCTTCGTCTGGGCGACACCGACCTGTTGAACATCGCGATCATCCATGACGCCGGCCAAGTGATCTTCGCCAACCTGGCGATGATCTTCGCCATCGGCATCGCAGTCGGGTTCGCCAAGGACAACAACGGCACCGCAGGGCTGGCCGGGGTGATTGGCTACCTGGTGATGATCTCCACGCTCAAGGTGCTCGATGCGAGCATCAACATGGGCATGCTCGCCGGGATCGTCAGCGGTCTGATGGCCGGCGCGCTGTACAACCGCTTCAAGGACATCAAGCTGCCGGAGTACCTGGCGTTCTTCGGTGGCCGGCGTTTCGTGCCGATCGTCACCGGCTTCGCCGCCGTCGGTCTGGGCGTGGTGTTTGGTTTGATCTGGCCGCCGATCCAGCACGGCATCAACGGTTTCGGCACATTGATGATGGAGAGCGGCAGCATCGGCGCCTTCGTCTTCGGCGTGTTCAACCGCCTGCTGATCGTCACCGGCCTGCACCACATCCTCAACAACATGGCGTGGTTCGTCTTCGGCAACTTCACCGACCCGACCACCGGCGCCATGGTCACCGGCGACCTGTCGCGCTACTTCGCCGGTGACCCGAAGGGCGGCCAGTTCATGACTGGCATGTTCCCGGTGATGATCTTCGGCCTGCCCGCCGCGTGCCTGGCGATGTACCGCAACGCCCTGCCGGAACGCCGCAAGGTCATGGGCGGAATCTTCCTGTCCATGGCGCTGACTTCCTTCCTGACCGGCGTCACCGAGCCCATCGAATTTGCGTTCATGTTCCTCGCACCGTTCCTCTTTTTGCTCCATGCGCTGCTGACGGGGTTGTCGATGGCAATCACCAATGCGCTGAACATCCATCTGGGTTTCACCTTCTCCGGCGGCTTCATCGACATGGTGCTCGGCTGGGGTGAATCCACCAACGGCTGGCGGGTGGTGCCGGTGGGGTTGGCGTATGCGGTGATCTACTACGCGGTGTTTGATTTCTGCATCCGCCGCTTCAACCTCAAGACACCGGGACGTGAAGAAGTGCCGGCGGGTGAGAAGGTGGTGGTCACCGAGAATGAACGCGCTGGGGCGTACATCAAGGCGCTGGGTGGGGCGCAGAATCTAATTACCGTCGGGGCGTGTACGACACGGTTGCGGCTGGACATGGTGGATCGCAACAAGGTAAACGACGCAGAGTTGAAAGCGCTGGGGGCGATGGCGGTTGTGCGTCCGGGCAAGGGTGGAAGTTTGCAGGTAGTGGTCGGGCCGATGGCGGACAGCATTGCCGATGAGATTCGCTTGGCGATGCCGGCGTTGGGTCGCGCGCTTGTGTCCTCTCCTCCCGCGGTGATCGATGCACCGAAACCTGTGGCAGTGGCGAAATCAGAAGCGCAGCAATGGCTGAATGCCTTGGGTGGCGGCGAGAACGTGTTGCAGATGGACTGCATCGCAATGACCCGGATCCGGCTGCAACTGGCGGATGGTAAGGCGTTGTCGGAGTGTGATTTGAAGGCGTTGGGTTGCCAGGGTGTCAGTCAGTTGGACGGTGGGGTTTGGCATCTGCTGATTGGCGACAAGGCATCGAGTTTGAGTGATGCGCTGGAGGCGTTGGTGAATCGCAGTGAGGTGAGTGCCAAGGTTTAAACCTACAGGGTTTCCGATCGTTCCCACGCTCTGCGTGGGAATGCCGCCAGGGACGCTCCGCGTTCCGCTTCAGAATGTGACGCAGAGCGTCACGGGGATGCATTCCCACGCAGAGCGTGGGAACGATCATTTCAGGCAATAAAAAACCCGCAGATCTTCATCAGCGGGTTTCTCATTTCAGCACCGGAAGATCAGAAATCCTCCAACCGCCATACTTCATAAGCCGGCGTCTCATAGGGATGGCTGAGCTTCAGCGCAGCCACCACGGCCACGATCAATTCATCCGCCACCACCAGCTCAACCTTCCATTCCTCGACCTGCTCGACCTGCCCCGCTTCACCAATGAACGGCTTACTGCCGTCCAACGGGCGAAACTGGCCGAGGCCGAGTACTTGCCACGCGCAATGGTCGTAAGCACCGATCCGCCCACCACCCGCAGCGAATACGGCACTTTTGACCTGCTCCACATGACTGGCCGGAACAAAAAAGCTGAGCTTGTACACGGCGCTTAGTTAACCCAGACGCGCGCGTTACGGAACATACGCATCCAAGGTGCGTCTTCGTTCCAGTCTTCCGAACGCCACGAGTTCTGCACCGCGCGGAACACACGCTCCGGGTGCGGCATCATGATCGTTACGCGACCGTCGCGGCTGGTCAAACCGGTGATCCCGCGCGGCGAGCCGTTCGGGTTGGCCGGGTAGTTTTCGGTGACCTTGCCGTGGTTGTCGACGAAACGCATCGCCACGCAACCCGACAGATCGGCTTCCAGCAACGCTTCTTCGCTGGCGAACTCGGCATGACCTTCACCGTGAGCAATAGCGATCGGCATGCGCGAACCGGCCATGCCTTGCAGGAAGATCGAGTTCGATTCCTGGACCTGAACCATCGCCACACGCGCTTCGAACTGCTCGGAACGGTTACGCACAAAGTGCGGCCAGAACTCGCTGCCCGGGATCAGCTCGTGCAGGTTGGACATCATCTGGCAACCGTTGCACACGCCGAGGGTGAAGCTGTCGTTACGTTCGAAGAAGCCCTGGAACGCATCGCGAGCGCGGCTGTTGAACAGCGCGGACTTGGCCCAGCCTTCGCCGGCACCCAGTACGTCGCCGTAGGAGAAACCACCGCAAGCGACCAGACCTTTGAACTCGTTCAAGTCGACACGGCCGGCCAGAATGTCGCTCATGTGCACGTCGATCGCGTTGAAACCGGCGCGGTCGAACGCGGCCGCCATTTCCACCTGACCGTTGACGCCCTGCTCACGCAGCACGGCAACCTGTGGGCGGATGCCTTTCTTGATGTAAGGCGCGGCGACGTCCTGGTTGACGTCGTAGCTCAGCTTGACGCTCAGGCCCGGGTTGTCTTCTTCCAGCAGCACGTCGAATTCTTGTTCGGCGCAGTCGGCGTTATCACGCAGGCGCTGGATCTGGTAGCTGGTTTCAGCCCACTGACGTTGCAGCAGACGACGCTGACCTTCGAAGACGGTGTCGCCGTTGAAAGTGATGCTGATCTCGCCGTTGTTCATTGGCTGACCGATCACCGACACGCAGTCGCCAAGGCCAGCCGCGCTGAACTGCGCGAGGATGTCTGGAGTAGCATCTTGGCGAACCTGGATCACAGCGCCCAGTTCTTCGTTGAACAGGATCGCGGCGATGTCGGCGGAAGTTTCTGCCAGACCGTCGAGGTTCAGGCTCAGGCCGCAGTGGCCGGCAAATGCCATTTCCACCACGCTGGTCAGCAGACCACCGTCGGAACGGTCGTGGTAGGCCAGCAGGTGACCGTCGGCGTTGAGGCCCTGGATCACGGCGAAGAAGGCTTTGAGGTCTTCGGCATCGTCGACGTCTGGCGCTTGCGAGCCGAGCTTGCCGTGAACCTGGGCCAGGATCGAGGCGCCCATGCGGTTTTGGCCGCGGCCCAGATCGATCAGGATCAGGTCAGTGGTGCCCTTGTCCATGCGCAGTTCCGGCGTCAGGGTCTGACGGATGTCAGCCACTGGCGCGAAACCGGTCACGATCAGGGACATCGGCGAGGTCACGGTCTTGTCGACGCCTTCGTCGTTCCAGCGCGTGGCCATGGACATGGAGTCCTTGCCCACCGGAATGGTAATGCCCAGGTCCGGGCACAATTCCATGCCGACCGCTTTCACGGTGTCGTACAGACGCGCGTCTTCGCCGGGGTGACCGGCTGCGGACATCCAGTTGGCCGACAGTTTGATGTCGGAGATCTTGTTGATGCGCGAAGCCGCGATGTTGGTCAGGGTTTCGCCGATGGCCATGCGGCCCGACGCCGGAGCGTCCAGCAGTGCCAGCGGAGTGCGCTCGCCCATGGCCATGGCTTCACCGGTGTACACGTCGAAGCTGGTGGCGGTGACGGCAACGTCGGCCACCGGAACCTGCCACGGGCCGACCATCTGATCACGGGCAACGAGGCCGGTGATGGTGCGGTCGCCGATGGTGATCAGGAAGCTTTTGCTCGCCACGGCCGGGTGATGCAGAACGCGTTCGACGCAGTCTGCAATCTCCAGAGTCGACGGATCGAAATCGTCGCCCAGTTCGTTTTCGCGAACGGCCGAACGGTGCATGCGCGGGGCTTTGCCCAGCAGCACTTCCAGCGGCATGTCCACCGGGCTGTTGCCGAAGTGGCTGTCGGTGACGGTCAGTTGCGGCTCGGCAGTGGCTTCGCCGACGACGGCAAACGGGCAACGCTCACGTTCGCAGATCGCCTGGAAGCGTTCGAAGTCTTCCGGGCCGACCGCCAGAACGTAGCGTTCCTGGGATTCGTTACTCCAGATTTCATGCGGGGCCATGCCCGGCTCGTCGTTTGGAATGTTGCGCAGCTCGAAGCGACCGCCACGGTTGCCATCGTTGACCAGTTCCGGGAAGGCGTTGGACAGACCGCCCGCGCCGACGTCGTGGATGAAGCTGATCGGGTTGTGTTCACCCAACTGCCAGCAACGGTCGATGACTTCCTGGCAGCGACGTTCCATTTCCGGGTTTTCGCGCTGTACCGAAGCGAAGTCCAGGTCGGCCGAGCTGGTGCCGGTAGCCATGGAGGAAGCCGCACCGCCGCCCAGGCCGATCAACATGGCCGGGCCGCCGAGGACGATCAGCTTGGAGCCAACGGTGATCTCGCCTTTCTGTACGTGTTCGGCACGGATGTTACCCATACCGCCGGCCAGCATGATCGGCTTGTGGTAACCGCGAACTTCGTCGCCACGCGGGGTGGTGATCGACTGTTCGAAGGTACGGAAGTAACCGGTCAGGGCTGGACGACCGAATTCGTTGTTGAACGCGGCGCCACCCAGAGGGCCTTCGATCATGATGTCCAGCGCGGTAACGATGCGCTCAGGCTTGCCGTACGGCACTTCCCACGGCTGTTCGAAGCCAGGGATTTGCAGGTTGGACACGGTGAAGCCAGTCAGGCCAGCCTTTGGCTTGGCACCACGACCGGTTGCGCCTTCATCGCGAATCTCGCCGCCACTACCGGTGGATGCGCCCGGGAACGGAGCAATCGCGGTCGGGTGGTTGTGAGTTTCGACTTTCATCAGGATATGCACCGGTTCCTGCACCGCGCCGTACTGACGGGTTTCAGGGTCCGGGAAGAAACGACCGGCGACGTTGCCGACGATCACCGAAGCGTTGTCCTTATAAGCCGACAGAACGCCTTCGCTGTGCATCACGTAGGTGTTCTTGATCATGCCGAACAGGCTTTTTTCCTGGCTCTGGCCGTCGATGTCCCAACTGGCGTTGAAGATCTTGTGACGGCAGTGCTCGGAGTTCGCCTGGGCAAACATCATCAGTTCGATGTCGTGGGGGTTGCGCTTCAAGCCGACGAAGGCGTTGACCAGGTAGTCGATCTCATCTTCGGCCAGGGCCAGGCCCAGCTCGGTGTTGGCTTTTTCCAACGCGGCGCGGCCGCCACCCAGCACGTCGATCGCGGTCAGCGGTTTCGGCTCGGCATGGCTGAACAGGCCGGCGGCTTGTTCAAGGTTGCCGAGGACGATCTGGGTCATACGGTCGTGCAGCGCATCGGAGATCAGCTGCGCTTCGGCGTCGCTGAACTGGCCGGCGACGTAGAACGCGATGCCGCGCTCCAGGCGCTGGATCTTGCTCAGGCCGCAGTTGCGAGCGATGTCGCTGGCCTTGCTGGACCACGGCGAGATGGTGCCGAAACGTGGCAACACCAGGAACAGACGACCGGTCGGCTCTTGTACCGGAACACTTGGGCCGTACTTCAGAAGGCGCGCGAGCACCTGCTGTTCGTCGCCGGTCAGGACGCCGGTAACTTCGGCGAAGTGAGCGAATTCAGCATACAAGCCGCTGACAGCCGGGACCTTCTGGCTCAGTTGCTCAAGGAGTTTGCTGTGGCGAAAGGCAGAAAGGGCAGGAGCGCCGCGCAGGATCAACATCTTCGGGACAGCCTCGGGAAGGGGTGTGCTTTGAGGCCGTGCATTCTAGCCTAAACCGCCCGCGACATCACCCGAAACGGTGCGCGCGGCCGTACCCGAACGTCGGGCCGGGTATTTGGAGCTCATCCAGCGGTGCGTCGAGGGTTATTTTTTATGTCACAAATTAGCGTTCGGGCCCATTCCTGCGGGCTCCACGCGGGATTTTCGCTCCCTAGCAGACAAGCCCTTCGCTGTCGAGATATGGCGGTCGTGGTCCTTTGCGTATACTGCGCAGATGTTTTCCCCAACGGCTTTGCGTCCGCGGTACGCCAAATGGCTGATCGCAACCGGACTCTTCCTGGTGCTCAATGGCTGTGTTGATAAACCCAACACGCTGGAGCGCGTAAAGGAGGATGGCGTGCTGCGGGTGGTCACCCGTAACAGCCCCGCCACCTACTTTCAGGATCGCAACGGTGAAACCGGCTTCGAATACGAGCTGGTGAAGCGCTTCGCCGACGATCTGGGGGTCGAACTCAAGATCGAGACCGCCGACAACCTCGACGACCTGTTCAATCAGGTGGGCAAGCCTAACGGCCCGGTGTTGGCTGCTGCCGGCCTGGTCAGCAGCGAGCATCGCAAACAACAGGTGCGGTTTTCCCACTCTTACCTGGAAGTCACCCCACAGATCATCTACCGCAACGGCCAGTCACGGCCGACCGACGCGGGCGATCTGGTCGGCAAGAAGATCATGGTGCTCAAGGGCAGCACTCACGCCGGACAATTGGCGGAGCTGAAAAAGAAATACCCCGGCATTGAATACGAAGAGTCCGACGCGGTTGAAGTCGTCGACCTGCTGCGCATGGTCGATGAAGGCCAGATTGACCTGACCCTGGTCGACTCCAACGAAGTGGCGATGAACCAGGTCTATTTCCCTAAAGTGCGGGTCGCCTTCGACCTCGGTGAAGCCAGCGATCAAAGCTGGGCCGTGGCGATGGGTGACGACAATAGCCTGCTCAACGAGATCAACGCCTACCTCGACAAGGTCAAGAAGAACGGCACCCTGCAACGCCTGAAAGATCGTTACTACGGGCACGTCGACGTCCTCGGCTACGTGGGCGCCTACACCTTCGCCCAGCACTTGCAGCAACGCCTGCCCAAGTATGAGCAGCACTTCAAGGCATACGCCAAGAAAGAGAAAGTCGACTGGCGCCTGCTGGCGGCCGTCGGTTATCAGGAGTCGTTATGGCAAGCCGCGGTCACGTCCAAGACCGGCGTGCGCGGGCTGATGATGCTGACCCAGAACACGGCGCAGGCCATGGGCGTGTCCAATCGCCTCGACCCCAAGCAGAGCATCATGGGCGGCGCCAAATACCTGGCCTACATGAAGGATCAGCTGGACGAGTCAATCCAGGAACCGGATCGCACCTGGTTTGCCCTGGCGGCTTACAACGTCGGCAGCGGTCACCTGGATGACGCGCGCAAACTGGCGGTGAAAGAAGGCCTGAACCCGGACAAGTGGCTGGACGTGAAGAAGATCCTGCCGCGGCTGTCAGAGAAGAAGTGGTACAGCAAGACGCGTTATGGCTACGCCCGAGGCGGCGAGCCGGTGCACTTCGTGGCGAACATTCGTCGTTACTACGACATCCTGACGTGGGTCACGCAGCCGCAGCTTGAGGGCAATCAGGTGGCCGAAGGCAACCTGCATGTGCCGGGGGTCGACAAGACCAAGCCGAATCAGGAAACCCCGCAGCTTTAACTCTGTGTTGTTTTCAATGACGGCTTCGCGGGCAAGCCTCGCTCCTACAGGACCGCGCCGAACACAATGTTGTGGCTCAACTCGTACCTGTGGGAGCGTGGCTTGCCCGCGATGGCAGCGCCTCGGCCTTAGCCCTTCAACGCAGCCGCCAGAATCAGCGCCTTCATTTCCGATACCGCCGACTTGAACCCGACAAACAACGCATGCGCCACCAGCGCATGGCCGATGTTCAATTCGTTGATGCCCTTGATCGCGGCCACCGCTTCAACGTTGTGATAATGCAGGCCGTGGCCGGCATTGACGATCAGCCCCTGAGCCAGGCCAAACGCTACGCCATCCGCCACACGCTTGAGCTCTTCAGCCACGTCGGTCGGTGTCTCGGCATCGGCATAACGACCGGTGTGCAATTCGATAGCCGGCGCACCCACACGACGGGACGCTTCGATCTGTCGCTCGTCCGCATCGATGAACAACGACACTTCACAGCCGATCTTTGACAGACGATCCACCGCAGCCTTGATGCGTGCTTCCTGCCCCGCCACGTCCAGGCCACCTTCGGTGGTCAGTTCCTGACGGGTTTCCGGGACCAGGCAAATGTGCGCCGGGCGGATGCGCTCGGCGAACACCATCATTTCTTCGGTGACGCCCATTTCGAAATTCATGCGGGTTTGCAGCACGTCCTTGAGCAACAGCACGTCGCGTTCCTGGATGTGTCGGCGGTCTTCGCGCAGGTGCACGGTGATGCCGTCAGCGCCCGCCTCTTCCGCGTCCAGTGCTGCCTTGACCGGATCCGGGTAACGAGTGCCCCGGGCCTGACGCAGGGTGGCAACGTGGTCGATGTTCACGCCAAGAAGAATGCGATTGCTGGTGGTCACGGAAGCGCTCCTGAATTTAAAGATTCGGCGCACAGCATACGGGGAGACTACGGCTTGCGAAACAGTTCGCGACTGACCAAGGGACGACCACCCAAGTGAACGGCCAGTGCCTGACGCATCAGACGCTTGGCGGCGGACAACGCACCAGGCGCGGTCCAGTCAGCCTCAGCCATAGCCAACAGTTCGGTGCCGTTGAACAGGCCGGGTTGCAGCAGGTAGACCTGCTCCAGGCCAGCATCCACTTGCAAACGGTAGAGGCCGTCCGGGGCGATGGGCTCGCCGTGGATGTCGGTGGTCAGGGCGAAACCGTAACCGAGGTCGTCGAGCAGGCGCCACTCGAAGGATCGCAGCAGCGGTTCCAGTGGTCGGCCTTCGGCCAGCGCGAGCAACGTCGCAGCGTAGTGATCAAATACACCGGGGTGCGGGTCTTCGGCGGGCAGCAGGCGGATCAGCAGTTCGTTGAGATAGAGGCCGCTGAACAGCGCCTCACCGTTGAGCCAGGTGGAAACACCGGCGGCTTCCATACGCCCAACGTTCTTCAGTTCACCCCGCCCGCGAAACTCCACTTCCAGCGGCACGAATGGCCGGGCCAGTGTCCCGGCCTTGCCCCGCGCACTGCGCAACACCGCCCGCAGCCGACCTTGCGGCGTGAGGAAGTCCACCAATGCGCTGCTTTCGCGGTAGGCGCGGGAGTGGAGGACGTAGGCAGGTTGGCCGATGGGCTGGGACATGGAGTTCTCAATGAAGAAACGCGATCTTATAAACAACCAGAAACCAATGTGGGAGCGAGCCTGCTCGCGATTGCGGTCTGTCAGTCAACAGTGATGTTGAATTTCAGGTCCTCATCGCGAGCAGGCTCGCTCCCACAGGGGTTCTTCGGTGTATCTGGATCCGGTGTTACAGGTCGCCGTAACCCAGCGAACGCAAGGCGCGTTCGTCATCGGACCAGCCGCCTTTCACTTTCACCCACAGGTTAAGCATGATCTTGGAGTCGAACAGCAACTCCATGTCCTTGCGCGCCTCGGTGCCGATGCGCTTGATGCGCTCGCCCTTGTCGCCAATGATGATTTTCTTCTGGCCGTCACGCTCCACGAGAATCAAGGCATGGATGTGCAGGGTTTTGCCCTGCTGCTTGAACTCTTCGATTTCGACGGTGATCTGGTACGGCAGCTCGGCACCCATCTGACGCATGATTTTCTCGCGCACCAGTTCTGCGGCGAGGAAGCGGCTGCTGCGATCGGTGATCTGGTCTTCCGGGAAGAAGTGATCATTTTCCGGCAGGTAGCCGGCAATCACACGCTCCAGCGTTTCGAGGTTGTGCCCGTGCTGGGCCGAGATCGGCATGATCTGCGCATTCGGCAGCTGTTCCTGCAACCAGGTCAGGTGCGGCATCAGTTCAGCTTTGTCTTCGATGCGATCGGTCTTGTTCAGCGCCACGATCAGCGGGCCGGTCACGTACTGGACCCGTTCGAGGACCATCTGGTCTTCGTCGGTCCACTTGGTGCGATCCACCACGAAGATCACCACGTCGACGTCTTTCAACGCCGCCGAAGCGGTCTTGTTCATGTAGCGGTTCAGGGCCTTTTCGCCGCCCTTGTGCATGCCCGGGGTGTCGACGTAGATCGCCTGCACGGCGCCTTCGGTCTTGATGCCCAGCATGTTGTGGCGGGTGGTTTGCGGCTTGCGCGAGGTGATCGCCAGTTTCTGACCCAGGATGTGGTTCAGCAGCGTGGACTTGCCCACGTTGGGACGGCCGACGATGGCAACATAGCCACAGCGAGTTGCAGTTGAATCAGTCATTGCCATTCTCCACACCCAGGGCAATCAGTGCTGCGGCGGCCGCTACCTGTTCGGCAATACGACGACTCACACCCTGACCTCGGCTTTTTTCATTCAGTAAGGTGATTTCACATTCGACGAAGAACGTCCGGCAATGCGGCTCACCCTGGATATCCACCACTTCGTAACGCGGCAGCTCGCAACCACGCGATTGCAGGAATTCCTGCAGACGGGTTTTTGGATCTTTGTTGGTGTCGACCAGCGTCAGGCCTTCGAACTCACCGGCCAGCCAGGCCAGCACGCGCTCGCGCGCCATGTCCATGCCGGCGTCCAGGTAGATCGCACCGATCAGCGCTTCGAGGGCATCGGCCAGAATCGACTCGCGACGGAACCCGCCGCTTTTCAACTCACCGGAGCCCAGGCGCAGGTATTCGCCCAGATCGAAACCGCGGGCCAGTACGGCCAGCGTCTCACCTTTCACCAGACGTGCGCGCAAACGCGACAACTGGCCTTCGCGAGCCAGCGGGAAGCGATCGAACAGCGCCTCGCCTGCGACGAAGTTGAGGATGGCATCACCGAGGAATTCCAGGCGTTCGTTGTTGCGCCCGGCAAAACTGCGGTGAGTCAGGGCCAGGACCATCAGTTCCTGATCCTTGAAGGTGTAGCCGAGCTGACGCTCTAGACGGCTTAAGGAGACGCTCACGGTTTACCCACGCTGAGTTCGTGGCTGGATTCCACCGCCATGGCCGAGAGACGGCGCAGGCTTGGGACAATTAACGCTGTGTTCAAAAATTACGTCCTGAATATCATTGTTTTCATGCTTTCGGCGCCGATTGTGTCGACTCCAGAAATGCATTCGGCGCTGTGTTCAACAGCGCCGTGTTTGATTACTTGATCAGGCCAACCCGCGAGAAATTCGGCAGGTGACTGAGTTTGGGTTCCGGCCAGCTCATCCAGACTGCGAAGGCCTTGCCGACGATATTCTTGTCGGGAACCATGCCCAGCAGATCCTTGGGAATGCTCGGATCGTCCCAGTAGCGACTGTCGTTGGAGTTGTCGCGGTTGTCGCCCATCATGAAGTAGTGCCCGGCCGGCACGGTCCACGAACGGTCCGGCGATGCGCGATAGCGGCTCATTTCCTTGCGGATCAGGTGCTCGGCCGCGCCGAGTTTTTCCTTGTAGAGTTCGGCACTGCCCAGCGTGCCCGGCTCGGAGCCGACCAGTTGTTCAGCAATCGATTCGCCGTTGACGAACAGACGCTTGTCGGCGGTGTAGCGGATCTGGTCACCCGGCAGGCCCACCACGCGCTTGATGTAGTTGACGTTCGGATCGCTCGGGTAGCGGAATACCATCACATCGCCGCGCTGCGGATCACCGACTTCGATGACTTTCTTGTCGATCACCGGCAAGCGGATCCCGTAGGAAAACTTGTTCACCAGAATGAAGTCGCCGACGTCCAGGGTAGGTTTCATCGAGCCGGAAGGAATCTGGAACGGTTCCACCAGGAACGAACGCAGCACCAGCACGATGAACAACACCGGGAAGAACGACTTGCCGTATTCAACCAGCAGCGGCTCTTTGTTCAGTTTCTCGACGACCACCATGTCAGCCTGGCTGACGCTCCCCTGATAGGAGTTGATGGCAGCCCGGCGCCGAGGCGCCAGGAACAGCAGATCGAGCAACGCCAACAAGCCGCAGACGAACACGGCGATGACCAGCAACAGCGGGAAATTTAGTGACATAGGACCTAACTATCCAACCTGAGCACCGCAAGGAAGGCTTCTTGTGGAATTTCCACGTTGCCGACTTGCTTCATGCGTTTTTTACCGGCCTTTTGCTTTTCAAGCAGTTTTTTCTTACGGCTAACGTCACCGCCGTAGCATTTGGCCAATACGTTCTTTCTGAGTGCCTTGACGGAGGTCCGCGCAATGATCTGCCCGCCAATGGCGGCCTGGATCGCGACGTCGAACATCTGGCGCGGAATCAGTTCTTTCATCTTCTCGGTCAACTGGCGACCTTTGTAGTGCGCGTTATCCTTGTGCACGATCAGCGCCAGGGCGTCGACCTTGTCACCGTTGATCAGCACATCCAGTTTCACCAGATTAGCTGATTGGTAACGGTCGAAATGGTAATCCAGCGAAGCATAGCCGCGGCTGGTGGACTTCAGACGGTCGAAGAAGTCGAGGACCACTTCGTTCATCGGCAAATCGTAGGTCACCTGGACCTGCGTGCCGAGGAACAGCATGTCGTGCTGCACGCCACGCTTCTCGATGCACAGGGTAATGACGTTGCCCAGGTGCTCTTGCGGCACAAGAATATTGGCTCGCACGATCGGTTCGCGCATGTCTTCGATCGAGGACAGGTCTGGAAGCTTGGACGGGTTGTCGACGTAAATCGTTTCACCGGTTTTCAGCAACAGCTCGAAGATTACCGTCGGCGCCGTGGTGATCAGGTCCAGGTCGTACTCGCGCTCCAGGCGCTCCTGGATGATTTCCATGTGCAGCATGCCGAGGAACCCGCAACGGAAGCCGAAGCCCAGAGCGTCGGAGCTTTCCGGGGTGTACTGCAGGGACGAGTCGTTGAGCGTGAGCTTTTGCAGGGCTTCACGGAAATCTTCGAAGTCGTCGGAGCTGACCGGGAACAGGCCAGCGTAGACCTGCGGCTGAATGCGTTTGAAGCCTGGCAGCACGTCAACGTCCGGCGTGGAGCTCAAGGTCAGGGTGTCACCGACCGGTGCACCGTGAATGTCCTTGATGCCGGCAATGATGAAGCCCACTTCGCCGGCCTTCAGGTCAACGGTGGCGGTGTGTTTCGGGTTGAAGACACCGACGCTGTCCACCAGGTGGATCTTGCCGGTGGATTTGACCAGGATCTTGTCGCCCTTCCTCACACGACCGTGACGAACGCGCACCAGGGAAACAACGCCCAGGTAGTTGTCGAACCAGGAGTCGATGATCAACGCTTGCAGCGGATCTTCGTAGTTGCCGGTCGGCGCGGGAATGGTGTGAACCAGGCGTTCGAGTACTTCGTCGACGCCCAGGCCGGTCTTGGCACTGCACTCGACCGCATCGGTGGCATCGATGCCGATGATTTTTTCGATTTCTTCTTTAACGCGGTCCGGATCGGCCTGTGGCAGGTCGATCTTGTTCAGGACCGGCATGACTTCCAGGCCCTGCTCGATCGCGGTGTAGCAGTTGGCAACAGACTGCGCTTCAACGCCCTGACCGGCATCGACCACCAGCAACGCACCTTCACAGGCCGCCAGCGATCGGCTGACTTCATAGGTGAAGTCAACGTGGCCCGGGGTGTCAATGAAGTTCAGCTGGTACTTGATGCCATCGCGGGCGGTGTAATACAGGGTGACGCTGTGGGCCTTGATGGTGATCCCGCGTTCACGTTCCAGGTCCATGGAGTCCAGCACCTGGGCTTCCATTTCGCGCTCGGCAAGGCCGCCGCACATCTGGATGAAGCGATCGGCCAGCGTCGACTTGCCATGGTCAATGTGGGCGATGATGGAGAAATTGCGGATATGACTCAAATCACTCACGGATCAACACTCAAAAAGGCTGCAGGCATAGCCCGCCGAAAAATAGCCGGGAATTGTACCTGATCCACGACGCAAGCGTCACGTTCGCAGGTCAGACGGCACCTACAAAAACGCCCCGGTCTTGCGACAGGGGCGTTTTTATCACCAGCGAAGTCGGGGAAACCCCCTGATCAGCCGGCTCGGCGCAACAGCCAGACACCGGCCAGGGCACAGACACCCGCCGGAACCAGCACCGCAAACAGCGGCGAGAAACCGAACACCAGGCTCGATGGCCCCAGCAAATCCTGGACGATGCGGAAGGTGAAGCCGACCAGCACGCCAGTGAAGACCCGCTGACCAAGGGTCACCGAGCGCAACGGGCCGAAGATGAAGGAAATCGCCATCAGTACCAGCGCGGCGGTCACCAGCGGCTGCAACACCTTGACCCAAAACGCCAGCCAGTAACGGCCGTTGCTCAAGCCCTGGTCAGCCAGGTAGTGGATATAACCCCACAGACCGCTGATCGACAGCGTGTCAGGTGACATCACCACCGTGCTCAGCAGTTGCGGACTCAAGGCGACATCCCAACGCTCGACCGGGGTGGTGACCACTTCGGTGCTCTTTTCATGGAACAGCGTGGTGGTGACGTCGCTCAACTGCCAGTGATCCTGATCGAACTTCGCCCGCTTGGCGAAGCTGGACGACAGCATATGACGCTCATTGTCGAAACGATAACGGGTGACGCCATACAGCAGACCGTTCGGCTGCACAGAGTTGACGTGAATGAACTCGTCACCCTGGCGATGCCACAAACCATGCTTGGCGCTCTGCGCATCGCCGCCGCCCTGAGCCAGGGAACGGTTGGCCTGAGCGGTGACTTCGGTGGCCGGCGCAACGTATTCGCCGATCAGCACACCCACCACCATCAGCACCAGCATCGGCTTCATGACTGCCCAGACGATCCGTCCGATCGACACGCCCGCAGCGCGCATGATGGTCAGCTCGCTGTGACTGGCGAGACTGCCGAGGCCGATCAGGCATCCGATCAGTGCAGCCATCGGCAACATGTCGTAAAGACGACGCGGCGCGGTCAGCAGGACATAACTCAACACGTCGACCAGGGTGTAGGTATCGCTGACATCACTCATTTCATCGATGAACGCGAACAGGGTGGCCAGACCGAGAATGATCCCCAGTACCGCCAGAATCGCCACGAACACGCTGCTACCAATGTAGCGATCGAGCTTATCCACGAGCCACCTCCAGCGCGCTGCGACGACTCGCCAGCTTCAACTGCAAGGGTTCCCAATAGAGCAAGCCCAGGCCGATGGCCAGGAAGATTGCATGCACCCACCACAACCCCAGAGCTGGCGGGATTTTGCCCTTTTCAAGGGCGCCGCGAGCGGCAATCAGGATGGACAGGTAAGCCATATATAGAAGAATCGCCGGCAACAGCTTGAGGAAACGGCCCTGACGCGGATTGACCCGCGACAACGGCACCGCCATCAAGGTCACGATAAACACCAGCAACGGCAGGGACAGGCGCCATTGCAGTTCAGTGCGCGAACGAATGTCATCGCTGCCGATCAAGGAACGGGTGGTCATTGCATCGCGGTCGGTGACTTCGTCGCTGACGTCCGGCTTGGGCAGCAATACGCCGTATTCCTCGTACTTGATCGCCCGGTAGTCGGCCTGCCCCGGGTTACCGTCGTAGCGATAGCCGTTGTCGAGAATCAGGTAGCGATTGCCGTCAGGGCGGATTTCCTGACGGCCCTTCTCGGCCACCAGCACGGAAATCCCGCGATCCTTCTTGTCGGAGCTGATGTTTTTTTGCGAAATGAACACACCGTTCAGATTGATGCGGTCATCCGATAGCTGCTCGGTGTAGGTCACCCGGGTGCCGTCGCGCAGGGCCTGGAAGCGACCCGGCTCCAGGGTATCGAACTCGGTCAGCGCATCCTGCTTGTTCAGCAGCAGCTGGAACTGATTGGCACCTTGTGGCGCCAGGCTCAGGCTCAGCCAGGCCACGACCAGCGCAACCAGCGTGGCCGGAAACAGCGTCATGGCAAGCAGACGTTGCTGGCTCATGCCAGTGGCCGACAACACGGTCATTTCGCTTTCGAGGTACAAGCGACCGTAGGCCAGCAGGATCCCGAGGAACAGGCCCAGCGGCAGGATCAGTTGCAGGAAACCCGGCAGGCGAAAGCCCATGATCAGAAACAGGGAGCCCGGATCCAGCAGACCCGAGGCCGCCTGGGCGAGGTATTTGATGAAGCGACCGCTCATGATGATGACCAGCAGCACGGCGCTGACGGCGCTCAAGGTCAACAGGACTTCGCGGGACAGATAACGGAAGACAATCAAACCAGACACTCCAGGGTTGTCAGGCTAAGGCGGCCAAACAAGCAAACGTATCAGACGGCCCGCAGGGCAGAGCCGCCGAAAAAGTTGGCGCATTATCCTGTGATTGGGTGCGCCTGTCACTGCGCATGCTCAAGCAGGCGGGTAATGCGTTGAAGATCGTACGACCGAGGGTTGTCAGGCGCAGTGAGCGAGGTTCAAACTGCGGCCTTTGTCGCGGGCCGTGACCTGCGTCTTTCTATCTATAAGCAAGCGTCTGTGCGCCGCCGTTTTGCCCGCGCACGTTGACCATTCATTCAGGGACCCGGACATGGAACTGGTTGTAAAGAGCGTTAGCCCAGAAACGTTGAAGACCGCCACTCTGGTGGTCGCCGTCGGCGAAGGCCGCAAGCTCGGTGCCGCTGCCAGACAACTCGACGAACTGAGTGGCGGCGCCCTCAGCGCTGTACTCAAGCGCGGCGACCTGGCCGGCAAGGTCGGCCAGAGCCTGTTGCTGCACAGCCTGCCGAACCTCAAGGCCGAACGCGTTCTGCTGGTCGGCGTGGGCAAGGACGAAGAACTGGGTGACCGCCCGTTCCGCAAGATCATCGCCGGCGTCCTCAACACCCTTAAAGGCCTGGGCGGCAGCGACGCCGTGCTGGCGCTGGACGAAATCGTGGTCAAAGGCCGCGACAGCTACGGCAAGACCCGCCTGCTGGCCGAAACCCTGGTGGATGGCGAATACACCTTCGACCAGTTCAAGAGCCAGAAAGCCGAACCTCGTTCCCTGAAGAAAATCACCCTGGTGACCATCAAGGCTGCACAGGCTGAAGTCGAGCGCGCCGTGGCGCACGCCACTGCGATCGCCAACGGCATGGCGTTCACCCGCAACCTGGGCAACCTGCCACCGAACATCTGCCACCCGACGTTCCTCGGCGAACAAGCCAAGAACCTGGGCAAGGAATTCAAGAGCCTGAAAGTCGAAGTCCTTGATGAGAAGAAGATCAAGGACCTCGGCATGGGCTCGTTCTATGCCGTGGGCCAGGGCAGCGCCCAGCCACCGCGCCTGATCGTCATGCAATACAACGGGGGCAAGAAATCCGAGAAGCCTTACGCACTGGTCGGCAAAGGCATCACCTTTGACACCGGCGGCATCAGCCTGAAACCGGGCGCCGGCATGGATGAAATGAAGTACGACATGGGCGGCGCGGCCAGCGTGTTCGGCACCCTGCGTGCCGTGCTCGAACTGAAACTGCCGATCAACCTGGTGTGCATCCTGGCTTGCGCCGAGAACATGCCGAGCGGCAATGCTTCGCGCCCAGGCGACATCGTCACCACCATGAGCGGCCAGACCGTGGAGATCCTCAACACTGACGCCGAAGGCCGTCTGGTGCTGTGCGATGCCCTGACCTACTCCGAGCGCTTCAAGCCGCAAGCGGTGATCGACATTGCAACCCTGACCGGTGCGTGTGTTGTCGCGCTGGGCTCCCACACTTCGGGCCTGCTGGGCAACAACGACGAGTTGATCGGCCAACTGCTGAGCGCCGGCAAGTCCGCCGACGACCGCGCGTGGCAACTGCCGCTGTTCGATGAGTACCAAGAACAGCTGGACAGCCCGTTCGCCGACATCGCCAACATTGGCGGCCCGAAAGCCGGCACCATCACCGCCGCCTGCTTCCTGTCGCGCTTCACCAAGAACCTGAACTGGGCGCACCTGGACATCGCCGGCACCGCATGGACCAGCGGCGGCAAGGACAAGGGCGCCACTGGCCGTCCGGTTCCGTTGCTGACCCAATACCTGCTGGACCGCGCCAAAGCCTGAAACCGATGACCCCGGACGGCGTCACCTTCGGGTGACGCCGTTCGTGGCTCAGGAACCGCAATGACCAAAGTCGACTTCTATATCCTGCCCAGCGCCGATCCGTCGGCGCGGCTGGATTTCGCCTGCAAGCTCACCGAAAAAGCCTGGCGCATGGGTCACCGCATCTACCTGCATTGCAGCGATGCCGCCCAGCGCGAGGATCTCGATGCGCGTTTGTGGGCCTTCAAGGGTGAAAGCTTCGTACCCCACGGCCCCGCCGAAAGCGAGCCGGACAGCTTGATTGTCCTGGGTCTTGGCGATGACTGCGGTCAGCATCAGGATCTGCTGGTCAACCTTGACCTGAAAGTCCCGGCCTTTGCCAACAAGTTCGCCCGCGTGGCGGAAGTGGTGGTGGAAGACCCGACGATTCGTGCAGCCGCGCGCGAGAGTTTCCGTTTCTATCGCGAACAGGGCTATCCTCTGCAAGATCACCGTTTACAGCGACTCTGAGCACTCCGATGGACACGCCAAAACCGCAACAAAAGTCCGCGCATCTGCTGGATGACCTCGAGTCGATCCGCCAACTGCTCGGCGATGACAACCTGCAACCGCCGCTGCTGACCGACACGGTCAATGACGGTGACCAGGAACAGATTCCGATGCTGTTCGATTCCGTCAGCGCTGCACCGCAGACCGTCGAACCGACACCGCCCGCCCCTGCCGCGCAACCGGCACCCGCGGCCAGCAAAGGCCCCGACGCCTTGCTGCACCTGGACACCGAACTGCGTGCGGCAGCGCAGTTGATCATGCAAGACGTGATCGACGACTTCGCCCCGCACATCGAAACCGAGATCAAACGCCGGCTGGATGCGCGGATGGAGCGGTTGCTCAGCCAGTACGAGTAATCCAATCCCCCATGTGGGAGCGAGCCTTTGTGGCGAGGGGGTTTACCCCCGTTCGGCTGCGAAGCAGTCGTAAATCTGGGTATGCGATGGGCCTGTATAACAGCGGGACCGCTTCGCGCTCCGACGGGGGCAAGCCCCCTCGCCACAGCAAGCTCCCTCGCCACAGGATCATTCCACATTTGACCTGCGCGCCGTCCGCCCCTGCTCGCCCTCTGCCCCATGCCCCGCTATACTTGCCGGCTTTTCCTGAACAAATGCCAATAGGGTCCCGCCGCGCATGGATAAGACCTACCAGCCGCACGCCATTGAAACTTCCTGGTACAACACCTGGGAGTCAGAGAATTACTTCGCCCCGCAAGGCGCGGGCGAGTCTTACACCATCATGATCCCGCCGCCGAACGTCACCGGCAGCCTGCACATGGGTCACGGCTTCAACAACGCGATCATGGACGCCCTGATCCGTTTCCGCCGTATGCAGGGTCGCAACACCCTGTGGCAGCCGGGTACCGACCACGCCGGTATCGCCACACAAATGCTGGTGGAACGCCAACTCGAAGCCCAAGGCCAGAATCGCCACGATCTGGGCCGCGAAAAATTCCTCGAGAAAGTCTGGGAATGGAAAGATCAGTCCGGTGGCAACATCAGCCGTCAGATCCGCCGCCTCGGCTCTTCCGTGGACTGGGGCCGCGAGCGCTTCACCATGGACGACGGCCTCTCGGAAGCCGTTAAAGAAGCCTTCGTTCGTTTGCACGAAGACGGTCTGATCTATCGCGGCAAACGTCTGGTCAACTGGGACACCAAGTTGCACACGGCGATTTCCGACCTCGAAGTGGAAAACCACGACGAGAAAGGTTTCCTGTGGAACCTGAAGTACCCGCTGGCCGATGGCGCCAAGACCGCTGACGGCAACGATTACCTGATCGTCGCGACCACTCGCCCGGAAACCATGCTCGGCGACTCCGCCGTCGCGGTTAACCCGAACGATGAACGCTACCAGGCCCTGATCGGCAAATTTGTCGAGTTGCCGCTGGTCGGCCGCCGCATCCCGATCATCGCGGACGATTACTGCGACCCTGAATTCGGCACCGGCTGCGTGAAAATCACCCCGGCCCATGATTTCAACGACTACGAAGTCGGCAAGCGCCACAACCTGCCACTGCTGAACATCTTCGACAAGAACGCCAATGTTCTGTCCGCAGCCCAGGTGTTCAACCTGGACGGCACGCTGAACAGCGAAGTCGACGGCAAGCTTCCAGCCGAATACGCCGGCCTGGACCGTTTCGAAGCGCGCAAGCAGATCGTGGCTGCATTCGAAGCAGCCGGCCTGCTGGTCAGCGTCGACGATCACGCCCTGAAAGTGCCGAAAGGCGACCGCTCCGGCACCATCATCGAGCCGTGGCTGACCGACCAATGGTACGTCTCCACCAAGCCATTGGCCGAGCCGGCCATCGCTGCGGTTGAAGACGGCCGCATTCAGTTCGTGCCAAAACAATACGAAAACATGTACTTCTCGTGGATGCGCGACATCCAGGACTGGTGCATCAGTCGTCAGCTGTGGTGGGGCCACCGGATTCCGGCCTGGTACGACGAGTCGGGCAAAGTCTATGTCGGCCGCGACGAAGCCGAAGTACGTGCCAAAAACAACCTCGGCCCGGACGTTGCGCTGCAACAGGACAACGACGTTCTCGACACCTGGTTCAGTTCGGGCCTGTGGACCTTCTCCACGCTCGGCTGGCCTGAGCAGACCGAATTCCTGAAGAAATTCCACTCCACCGACGTGCTGGTCACCGGTTTCGACATCATTTTCTTCTGGGTTGCCCGGATGATCATGCTCACCATGCACTTGGTGAAAAACGAAGACGGCACACCACAGGTTCCGTTCAAGACCGTTTATGTTCATGGTCTGGTGCGTGATGGCCAGGGCCAGAAGATGTCCAAGTCCAAGGGTAACGTCCTGGACCCCTTGGACATCATCGACGGCATCGAGCTGGAAGAGCTGGTGCAGAAGCGCACCTCCGGCATGATGCAGCCGAAACTGGCGAAGAAGATCGAGAAGCAGACCCGAGACGAGTTTGCCGACGGCATCGCCAGCTACGGCACCGACGCCCTGCGCTTCACCTTCTGTTCGCTGGCGTCCACCGGTCGCGACATCAAGTTCGACATGGGTCGCGTCGAAGGCTATCGCAACTTCTGCAACAAGATCTGGAACGCCGCGCGCTACGTGCTGGACAAGGGCGAAGACTGCGGCCAGAACGGCGAGGCTTACGAGCTGTCCCTGGCGGATCGCTGGATCATTTCGCAGCTGCAACGCACTGAAGCCGAAGTAACCCGTCAGCTCGACCAGTTCCGTTTTGACCTGGCCGCACAAGCCTTGTACGAGTTCATCTGGAACCAGTATTGCGATTGGTACCTGGAACTGTCCAAGCCTGTGCTGTGGGACGAAAACGCGCCGGTGGAACGTCAGCGTGGCACCCGCCGCACCCTGGTTCGGGTGCTGGAAGTTGCCCTGCGTCTGGCACACCCGTTCATGCCGTTCATCACCGAAGAAATCTGGCAGCGCATCGCGCCGCTGGCCGGCATCGAAGGCAAGACGATCATGCTGCAACCGTGGCCAGTGGCCAATGAAGAGCGCATCGATCCGGCCGCTGAAGATGACATCGAGTGGCTGAAGTCGCTGATGCTCGGCACGCGCAACATTCGCGCCGAGATGAACATCGGCCCGGGCAAGCCGCTGAACCTGTTCCTGAAGAACGTCAGCGCCGAAGATCAGCGTCGTCTCACCGAGAACGAAGCTCTGCTGAAGAAACTGGCGCGCCTGGAGTCGATCACTGTGTTAGCTGCCGGCGAAGAAGCACCGCTGTCCGCTACCGCACTGGTCGGCGAGATGGAAGTGCTGGTGCCGATGGCCGGCCTGATCGACAAAGACGCCGAACTGGCGCGCCTGGACAAGGAAATCCTGCGTTTGCAGGGGGAAGTCCAGCGCGTGGGCGGCAAGCTGTCCAATGCCGGTTTCGTCGACAAGGCTCCGGCCGAAGTCATCGAGAAAGAACGCGCCAAACTGGCTGAAGCTGAACAGGCTTTGGGCAAGTTGGCGGAGCAGCATGCGCGGATTGCCAGTTTGTAACGGCAAATCGCAATGAAAGAGGGAGGCCAATGCGGCCTCCCTTTTTTGTGCCTGCCCTTTTCGCTTTCTGTAGGAGCGAGGCTTGCCCGCGAAGAACGATAACGCGGTGTACCTGATTGACCGTGTCGCGGCCTTCGCGGGCAAGCCTCGCTCCTACGGGATCCCCGCGCAGCCATTGTCTGTGGGACAATGCCCGCCACTTTCAGCCATACCCGAATCGACAACGCCCATGAACGCCCCCCGCACACCAAGACCAGCGCGCAAGAAGCCCGACACCGCGACCCCGGCCAAAGCCGTTGAGCCGCGCGAAAAGGCCAGCCTGCACCCGCGCAATCGCCACCAGGGTCGCTACGACTTCCCGGCGCTGATCAAAACCACGCCGGAACTGGCGAAGTTCGTGATCATCAACCCGTACGGCAAGGAAAGCATCGACTTCGCCAGCCCCGACGCGGTGCGTGTGTTCAACCGGGCGCTGCTCAAGTCGTTCTACGGCATCGCCCATTGGGACATACCGGCCGATTACCTCTGTCCACCGGTTCCGGGCCGTGCCGACTACGTGCACTTCCTGGCTGACCTGCTGGCCAGCGTCAACGACGGTGAAATCCCTCGCGGTGCGCCGGTCAAAGTGCTCGATATCGGCATGGGCGCCAACTGCGTCTATCCGTTGATCGGCTATAGCGACTACCGCTGGCACTTCCTCGGCTCGGAAATCGACCCGACGGCGGTGGCTGCGGCTAAAGCCATCGTGCAGTCCAACGGGTTGAACAAAGCCATCCAGTTGCGCCAGCAAAGCAATCCCAAGCACATTCTGCTGGGCCTGCTCGAACCCGGCGAACGCTTTGACCTGACCATGTGCAACCCGCCGTTCCACGCCTCGATGGACGAAGCGACCAAGGGCAGCGAGCGTAAATGGCGCGCCCTGGGCCGGGCCGACCCGAAACGCAAGCTGCCGGTGCTGAACTTCGGCGGTCAATCGGCCGAACTGTGGTGTGAAGGTGGCGAAGCACGCTTTGTGACGCAGTTGATCGCCGAGAGTGCGCACTTCCAGCACAAAGTCTTGTGGTTCAGCACGCTGGTGTCGAAGGCTTCGAACCTGCCTTCGATCCAGACGGCGCTGAAAAAGGCCGGCGTACTGGAAAGCCAGGTCGTGGAAATGTCCCAGGGCCAGAAGCAAAGCCGCTTCGTCGCCTGGACCTTCCAGACCAAGTCCGAGCAGCAGGTGTGGCGTGAGCGCTGGGCCCGCAAAAGCTGAGCTGACCACCGCAGATCAACTGTAGGAGTGAGCCTGCTCGCGATGGCGGCGTGTCAGTTAACGATGATGTCGACTGATGCACCGCCATCGCGAGCAGGCTCACTCCTACATTGACTTAGTGGTGTTGCAACTCAATCGCCAAATCGCGGACACAAAAAAGCCGTGCCCGGATTGCTCCGGAGCACGGCTTTTTTTACTGCGTCTTACTTGTTAACAGCGTCGGTCAGGCCTTTGGCCACAACCAGCTTGATAACTTTCTTGGCAGCGATTTCGATGGCAGCGCCAGTCGAAGGGTTACGGCCGGTACGGGCTGGACGCTCAGTCACTTTCAGTTTGCCGATACCTGGCAGAGTGATTTCGCCGCCGTTTTCCAGCTGATCGGCAACGATTTGGCCCAGTTGGTCCAGAGCGTTACGCGCGGTGGTTTTTGGCGCGTCGATAGCTTCAGCGATGTCGGCGATCAGTTGGTCTTTAGTAAGAGCCATGTAGTGTTCCTTCCCTATCAAATTCATATGGATTGCAGAGTGCAGTGTCAGCCATCGAGCCCGATCTTCTGGATCTGGCACCCTCGGCCAATAACCACGGGATCGGGGTTATAGATACCGAAATCAGGGTTTGGTTCGACCTGACAAATGCTGAATGCACGCTTAACGCAGTGACTTCGCGTAAGACGGGGCAAAACTAGCACAGAGACGGGGAAATATCCGCCTCTAGCTACCCATTTGGTCAGCTTTATTGCTCTAAAACGGGAAAAAACTGCATAAGGGCCGTCGCACGGCTGCGAATTACCCTTCGAGCCGCGCCAAAACCAGTGGTTGCGGTACACTGGGCGCTTTTTCGGGGAGCACGCCCTCCTCTCTTCAATCAGCCGAGAAGCCCATGCCGATCCGTCATTGCATCGTCCACCTGATCGACAAAAAACCCGACGGCACACCTGCAGTTCTCCACGCCCGCGACTCCGAACTGGCCGAGTCGAGCGCCATCGAGAACATGCTTGCCGACCTCAACGAGAGCTACAACGCCAAACAAGGCAAGGCCTGGGGGTTTTTCCATGCCGAGTCCGGGGCGCATCCGTTCAGCGGCTGGCTGAAGGAATACCTCGAGGGCGGCAAGGATTTCACGGCGTTCAGCCGGGTGGCGGTGGAACACCTGCAAAAGCTGATGGAAGAGTCGAACCTCTCTGTGGGCGGCCACGTGCTGTTTGCGCATTATCAGCAAGGCATGACCGACTACCTGGCGATCGCCCTGCTGCACCACAGTGAAGGCGTTGCAGTGACCGATCAGCTGGACGTGACTCCGTCCCGACACCTGGATTTGGGCCAGTTGCACCTGGCCGCACGGATCAACGTGTCCGAGTGGCAAAACAACAAGCAGTCCAAGCAGTACATTTCGTTCATCAAAGGCAAGAACGGGAAAAAGGTGTCGGAGTATTTCCGCGACTTTATCGGTTGTCAGGAAGGCGTCGACGGCCCGGGCGAAACCCGTACCCTGCTCAAGGCCTTCAGTGACTTCGTTGAAAGCGAAGATTTGCCGGAAGAGTCTGCCCGCGAGAAAACCAAGACCCTGGTGGATTACGCCAGCAGCCAGGCCAAGCTCGGCGAGCCGATGGGGCTGGAAGAACTTTCCGAACTGATCGACGAAGAGCGCCCGAAAGCCTTCTACGATCACATCCGCAACAAGGATTACGGCCTGTCTCCGGAGATCCCGGCGGATAAGCGCACGTTGAACCAGTTCCGCCGCTTCACCGGCCGTGCCGAGGGCCTGTCCATCAGCTTCGAAGCGCACCTGCTGGGCTCGAAGATCGAATACGACGAAGAAGCCGGCACGCTTATCATCAAAGGCCTGCCCACTCAGCTGACTGACCAGCTCAAGCGACGCAACTGATGCTCGGCAACGTACTGAAGAAATGCCTGCTGATCCTGCTGGTGGTCGTGGTTTACCAGAACTGGGGCAAGATCGAGCGGGTGTTCAATCCGGGCCAAGTGGTGTCGGAGCAGACCCAGACCAAGGCCAACGTGGTGCTCTATGCGACCGAGTGGTGTGGCTACTGCAAACTGACCCGGCGCTTTCTCGATCAGAAAGGCATTCCGTACAAGGAATTCGATATCGAGAAAGACGCCGAGGCACGCAAGGCCTATGAGGCGTTGGGTGGCGGCGGGATTCCGATTATCGATGTGAACGGGACGTTGATTCGCGGGTATGACCCGGATGAAATCCTCGCTGCCCTGAAGTAAATCATTGCCTCACTCAATCCCTGTGGCGAGGGGGCTAGTCCCCGTTCGGCTGCGAAGCAGTCGCAAATCCTGTGAAAGCGGTTCGCTCATTGAAACGCCGGGGCTGCTTCGCAGCCCAACGGGGATAAATCCCCTCGCCACAGGTGTGTGACGCTCATCAGCGTTTGTCGATACGAAACCCGAACCGCGGAAAGTGCACATGCACCACGCCGCCACGCTCGTCTTCCCGACGCAGAATCAATTCCTCTCTCCCCGCAAACAGCAACTCACCCGCCACCGGGTCAACGCCGTAATCCGTTGCCGCGATGACCACCTGCTGGCCAGCCTCAAACCCATTCGGTTCATCAAACTGCTCATCCGGCAACGCGGCCGGTGTGGCATTGCGCGCCACCGCCAACGCTTCCTCGGACGTCATCTCGCTGGATGCGCCATGACCGAAACCCATCACCCGCCCTAACCACGCAGAAACCGCCGGATAAGCATCGACCAACGGTGCAGTCACCGGCGTCGCCTTGAGGAACCACAGGCAGTGCGCCAACGCAAAATCGGCAATCGACGGCTCGTCGAACAGGAAATCACCCTGCTCGCGCTGAAGCTGTTGCTCAAGGCGCCCCATGATCGTCGGCCATTGATGCCGCGCTTGCTCGGCCGACAACCTGGCAGCGCTGCCGCCACTGAATAACCCGGCGCGATCAGCCAGGAATGCCTTGATCGCTTCCGGAGGCATATTGCCGAAGCGCACGGCGATGGATTCCGGCTGAAACACCAGGCTGACCGCATGCTGGAACACCACCGAATCGGCCCAGGCGGCAAAGGTCGCGGCGATCATTTCCTGACCTTCCGGGAAGAACGCCGGCAAGGCTTTCTCCTGCTCCAGACGATGGGCAATCAGCGACGTGTCGCAATAAATATCCGCGCCAATCTGCAATACGGGCGTCTTGCGGTAGCCACCGGTCAGGGCGGTCAGATCAGGTTTTGGCATGATCGGCGCGATCTTCACCGAGCGCCAGGACAACCCCTTGAAACCCAGGAGCAAGCGGGCCTTTTCGGCAAAAAGGGACGTCGGGTAATGATGAAGAATCAACTCGGACATGCTCGGCTCCGCCGCACGGATCAGGAATCTGCAGCTTAGCGCGCAATCCGGGGGCAGCCTACAGGTCTGCCTGATGGGCACTTATCAGTCAGATTGATAAGCCCGCGGCGGCGCTTGCGACCAGGCATTCCTTGGCGCTTTTCCTGAGTTTTTTGATCAAGCGTTCCTGACGCAAGGCCTCGCTTTTGTCGCGGCAGACTTCTGTGTAGACCAGGGCCACAGCAGGGCTGGAGAGGAAGAAGCGTGCGCCCTTGCCACTTTGGTGGGTGGCGAAGCGACGCACAGGATCGTCGCTGATCCCGCAGTACAGCGAACCATTGGCCGCGCGAACGAGGTAGACGAACCAGGGTTTGCTCACCGGCGTGTCGGCGTCGACGGGGATTTCGCTGAGGGTAGTCACGTAACGATCAAGGCTTGAAAGGAAACAAGCCGCGATCTTATCAGCGACTGGCCTGGAATGCCTTCAACCCCTTCAACGCTTGAGCGCGAACGGCGTTTCTCACCGCGGGCGTCCAGCCCAACAGCAGCCCCTTGAAACCCAGCGCCTGACGCGACCAGGCCCACATATCGAAGCTGTCATGGTGCTCGCAAATCTTGCCGTCACGAAACACGAACTGCGCCTGAATATCATTGACCACCGTGTTGCCGGTCTGGCTGAACAGGTAGGTCGCGACCCAATGCGCGCCGCCCGTGCGGTCCTCGGCTCGAACGTTGTCGAACGTCAGGGAAAAATCCTTCGCACGAGTCGTCAACATGCGCCACATGTCGCCGGCATCGCGGCCGCGCAGTTCGCCGAACGCCGGATCACTGAACACCACATCATCGGTATAGCAGGCGCTCATGGCCTCGGCATCCAGCCGCTGGAAGGCTTGGTAGAACTGGGTGATCAATGCGCGGTTGGCATCACTCATGGGCAGGCTCCGGACGTTTGAAGGATTGCCTGCACGATAGTCTGCAAACACGGGGAAGACCATGGGCATTCGTGGCGGGAATATCGGGACTGCCCGAGCGCATGGCGAACCTAATGCACCATGCCACTCTCACGGGCATAGGCAAAAAGGTCGACATCCGTGGAAATGCCCAGCCGCTGCATCGCCATGCTTTTCTGTTTGCTGATGGTCGAAACGCTGCGTTTGAAGTGGCCAGCGATCTCACTGACGGTCATGCCACTGGCGAGCATTCTGACCACTTCGTGCTCTTTTGCGGAAAGCACAGCGGAACTTGACTGACCCTGCGCGTCTGCCTGAAGCAGCGCGGAGCGCAACGACTGGCTGATATAACTGCGCCCTTCACCCACCGATTTGATCGCCAGGGGCAGTTCCTTTGCCGACGCGCCTTTGTCGATGATCGCCACCACGCCCAGTGCGAACGCCGCCCTCAGCGTGGTGACGCTGGCAAACATCGTGACCAGAATGATCGGCATCGTCGGGTAGCCACGTCGCACCCGGCTCAGCATCTTCAGCCCATCGGCCTGCAAGTTGCCCGGCATGCAAAAGTCGGTGATCAACAGCTCACAAGGCGTCGTGCACAGCAGACTCAACAGACTGTCGGGACCATCCGCCTCCCCTACCACCACACATGTCCGGTTCAGATCGACGAGCATTCGCATGCCGATACGAACGACCGGATGGTCGTCAGCAATGATTACGCGCATTGTCGGATTTATCCTGTTTGGTGGCCGGAATGCGCGAAAAATAGCGCTGTCCGGGTCCTGCGACAACGCCCTTTCCCGAACGTAAAACGACCTCAGCCAATGTAATCGGGGGCCTGGTCTTTCTCCTATGCAACAAAAAGAACCGCCCTACATTTACAAGCTACATCGGCCGCACAGAAAGACTACAGACAACGCAACGCAGGAGAGCGATTTGTAGTCCGCGATACGCTTTCATACACCAGCCCCTCCGTTTTCGTATTAGTTGCATTCCGCCAGGCTACTTCGACCGATAGATTGCGCCCTGTCCGTACAGGGCAAATCCCCAACAATCTTTCATCAAGGAAGAGCCTGCACATGAACAAACGTTTATCCCTCCTGACCGCTGCTTTGCTGCTGACCGGTGCCTCATCCACTTTTGCCGCCTCCAGCACGGACCTGACCGTGAAAGGTCTGATCACTCCGAATGCATGCACGCCAGTACTGGCCGGGGGCGGCATAGCCGATCACGGCAAGTTTTCCGCAAAAGACCTCCATCCCGACAAACACACTTACTTGCCTGAAATAGTCATGCAAATGACAGTGAACTGCGATGCGGCTACGCCGTTTGCCATAAACCCGATTGATAACCGTGCAGGCACAAGCACTTCGGGTAGTTACTTTGGCCTGGGGCTGATCAACACCAATGAAAAGCTGGGTAACTTTCGCGTTATTCCGCGCAATGTGATGGCGGACTCAACCAACGCTCAAGCCATTCTCTCCACGGATGGCGGCGAGACCTGGATAAAGGAAGGGTCTGTCGCATTCTGGGGGGTCAACAACATCTGGAGTGTCGGCGCCCTGGGGGCCGACATTGCGCCAATCGCGGTGAAGGAGCTGAGCCTCAATCTACATGTGCGTACCGGTATCGCCCCCACCAACGGCCTGACCCTGACCGACGAAGTCACACTCGACGGCTCTGCAACCCTTCAGATCAAGTACCTGTAACCCTCCGCCATCAACGGGTAACACCCGGCACACAACGTTGCCCGCTCACTCAAAGGACGACCCATCATGGAACGATGCTCCTTGGCTCTATTGGCCCCACTGTTGATCGCCTGCGCCCCCGCGGCCTTCGCCTCCAGCAGCACCGACTTGAGCGTCACCGGCCTGATCACCCCGAGCGCCTGCACACCCAGCCTGTCCGGCGGCGGTATCGTCGACCACGGCAAAGTCACGTTGAAAGACCTGAGACCGGACCAGCCCACGGCCCTGGAAAACGGCACGCTGTATCTGGAGGTGAACTGCGATGCCGCCACGCCATTTACCCTGACGACGATCGACAACCGCGAAGGCACTTCCGCCTTCCATCCCAATAGTCACGGCCTGGGCGCCATCAACGATGACCAGAACCTGGGCAGCGTTGCACTGGGCCTGTTCGATGCGGTGGCCGATGGGGTTGCGGTGAAAACCATCATTTCCCTCAACGACGGTGCCACCTGGCGAGTGTCCTCCTACCTGGGGCACGCTGGCCGGACCGCGTTCGCGGCATTGAACGACCTCGGCACACCGATCGCCGTCAAGGATTTGCGCGCACGGCTCACGGCGTTCACCACCATCGTGCGCGCCAACGACCTGACGCTCACCGATGAAATCCCCATCGACGGGTACGTCACAGTGCAACTGAACTACTGATCGACCGGTGTTCCCGACTCCTTTTTTTTCGAACATTCAACGAGACACGTCATGACGATGTTTTCCAGTGTCACCCGTCATCTGTTCCATTCGGGCATCGGCGCATTCGCCCTGCTGCTGACCGCACACGCCCAGGCCGACGGCATGGTGCCGAACACTTCGGTGGTCATCGTCAACGAGGCCGACGGCGAAGCGTCCGTGTCCGTGACCAACACCGATGCCAACCTGGCGTTGATGCACGTCACCCTCGAAGACATTGCCGAAGACAGCGAATCGCTGGTGTTCGTGACGCCCCCCCTGGCGCGCGTCGAAGCGGGCAAAACTCAATTGGTGCGGTTCATTCTGCAATCGGAAAAGCCCCTGCTCACTCAGCGTTTGAAACGGGTGATCTTTGAAGGCATCCCCCAGGGCAAAGCCCCCGCCGAGGCCGGTCAGGCACGGGTCGGCGTGACTGTGCGGCAGAATTTGCCGGTGATTCTGCACCCCAAAGGCCTGGCCCCCAATCGCACGCCATGGACCGACCTGCAATGGTCGCTGAAGGACGGTCAACTGACCGTGCGCAACGACACGCCTTATGTGGTGCGTCTGGGCCAGGAAGTGCAATTGTTGCCGGCGGCGGGCAACGCGATGCTGCCGAAAACCTACGTGCTGCCCGGTGAGCACATCAGCATCAAGGTCGCCGAGGGCGCCGCCACGCAGGTGCGTTTTCAACCGGCGACGGTCTACGGCTTTGCAGTGCCGCATTACGAGGCGCCCATCCAGTCCTGAACCACCCTGACGGCGTCATCAAGGAACGATGAGCGCCCATGTTTCGAGGCGACGGCTACCTGGTCGTTGCCACAGGCGTGCCTGTAACCGCACGCCGCAATAACCCAAGTGATCCTGATGAACACAGTATCGAATTACCGTGATGGCGAAGCCGTGCCCGTTACTCGGGACGGCGCTCGCCCTCATCCATGGCAGCGAACCACATTGGCGTTGCTGCTGAGCAACGCGCTGATGATGCTCGACGCCTACGGTGATGTGTCGATGCCAGCGTCGTTCGACAAAGACACGTTGCTGCAGCGCGGCATCGATCCGGCGCTGGCGACGCTGCTGATGCAGGCACCGCAGTTCACGGCCGGCCGCCACCCGGTCACGCTCAGCGTCAACGGCCAGCGTCATGGACGGGTCGACGTCACGTTCAATCGCGAAGGGGCGTTGTGTTTCGATCCCGCGCTGCTCGATGCGGCGAACCTGACGGTGCCCACTCGTTTGCTGGACGATGGCCCATGCCACGACTTTCTTGGCAGCGCGCCGCAGACCGTCATCGAGCCGGACCCCGCCAGCCTTGCCCTGTCGTTGATCGTGCCCACCGACGCGATACGCCCCACTGCCCGGGATTTTTCCGGCTATCAAACCGGTGGCGTCGCCGGTTTGATCAACTACGACGTCACCGGTTTGCACAGCCGTTCTGCCGACAGCACCAGCCGCTACGCCTCGGCCAACACCGAACTCGGCTTCAATGCCGGTGACTGGATCGTGCGCAGCCGTCAGGTGCAGACCTGGCAGGACGACGTGTCCACAACGACTCATATCGCGGCCTACGCCCAGCGTACTTTCGCCCGCCAGGAAGCGGTGTTGCAGGCGGGTCAGATCAACCTCTACAACCCGGTGCTCGCCGGTGCGCAGATCACCGGCGTGCAAGTGCTGAATGAACAAGCGCTGCAGGTCGAAGGGCAAAGCGCGGTCATTGAAGGGATCGCCAACAGTCAGGCCCAGGTCGAGGTCCGCCAGAACGGTTCACTGATCCATTCCACGGTGGTGCCCGCCGGCCCGTTCGCGCTCACCAACGTGCGACGGCTCAACACGCGTTCCGACGTGGAAGTAACGATCAAGGAGACCGATGGCAGCGAGCGCAGCTTTACCGTGCCGGCCGCGATGTTGGGGATCGGCTTGCCTGCGCCCGGTTATTCGCTGGGTGCCGGTCAGGTGCGCAGTGTCGGTGACGCTCAGGGAAGCGATCCCTGGGTCATCAGCGGCGGCTGGAGCGGTGCGCTCACACCGCAAGTGTTGCTCAGCGCCGGCCTCACCGGCGCCGCCGACTATCGCGCGGCGGGTGCCAGCGTCGGCCTGTTGCCCTCGCCTGTCACCCAGCTGCAAGCCTCGCTGACTGGTGCGGACACCGGCGGCAGCCAAGCCAGTCAGGGGCTTCAAGCCGACCTGAGTGTCTCGCATCGGCTGAACGAGCAGTGGGCGCTCAATGCCGGCAGTTCTTACCGAACCCTGGGCTACCGGGAACTGGAAGAGGCGGTGTTCGCCAGCACGTCCGACAACAACCAGTCCCGTTACCGCGATCAGCAAAGTGCGGCCCTGTCATGGTCGCATCCATGGCTCGGTGCCTTCAGCAGCGGCTTCAGCCGGTCCAGTTCGTTCGACGGCCAAAGCAGTAGCCGCGCCCTCGCATCCTGGGGCACCAGCATCGCTGGCGTATCCGTCTCGGCGACCGCCGAATGGCAGCTCAGCGGTTCGAACGGCAACGATGACAGCGTCTACCTGAACCTCAGCATTCCGCTGGGCGAGAACCGCCGGGCACGCAGCTGGGTACGCCGTTCCGCCGGCGAATACCGCAGCGGCGTGGGCTTGAGCGAACGGGTGAACGATCAACTGGGTTACCGGGTTGGCGTCGAACACGACACGCGCGATAAACAGGTGCAGTCCACGGCCGGCGTGTCGCTGCTGCCGCGCTACACCCAGCTCGATCTCAATTACACCCGCGCCGATGCCGAGCGCTCCAGCTACCAGGCCAGCGCTCGCGGTGGTGCCGTGCTGCACGGCGGTGGCGTGACGCTGTCGCCGTACCCGGTGAGCGACACCTTTGCGTTGCTGTCGGTCGGTGACATGGGGTCCATCAAAGTGTCGACGCCCAGCGGTCCGGTGTGGACCGACTGGCAAGGTCAGGCGGTGATCCCGCAAGTGACGGCTTACGGCAAAAGTCCGGTGGAAGTCGACACCAAAACCCTGCCGCGCAACGCCGACATTCACAACGGATTGGCGGTGATTTCGGCCGGTCGTGGCACCGTCGACAACGTTGAGTTCGGCATCACGATGACCCGTCGGGCCTTGCTCAAAGCCACCACCGCCAACGGCGCGCCCCTGCCGCGCGGTGCCTCCGTGAACACCGAGGATGGCGAGTTCGTGACCCTGGTGCAGGACGGCGGCCTGGTGTTTTTGCCCAACGCTCTCGACCGCCGCGCGCTGTGGATCAGCGCGCCCGGGCTGGAGCGCTGCGAACTGCGCTTCGAACTGCCCACCGACGCCGACGCCGACGCGTACTACGAAACCGCCCCCGCCAAGTGCCGAGCCCTCTGAGGATGACTTCATGAACCTGTTGCGCTTTCTGCTATTGACCCTCGCGCTCCTGGCACTGAGTGGATTCACGCCACTGGCCTCGGCGTCCGAGGCCGACTGCCAGGTCAACCTGAGCCAGCCGGTGCTCGATTACGGGCTGATGAACCGGGCGATACGGCCTGATGCCGCACCGGAGCGCAACCTCGGTGAACGCCAGCTCAGCCTGACCTTGAGCTGTGCGCAGCCCATCGACATGAGCCTGTTCTATCGGGCGATGGCCGCGACCGCCGAACGCTTTCACTTTGCCGAACGCGGCAGCTATCAGATGCGTATTCGCGATGCCGTTCTGGATGGCCAATCGGTCGATATCGGCTTGATTGCCGGGTTCGGGCAGCCGCCGGCAGAAACAGCGTCGAGCCTGATCTGGCGGCCGGAGCACGGGGTCGTCCCGGTGCAGGCCGGCGTCCCGGTGCAGGGGCGCCGTTTCTCGGCGCAACTTGAGCTGACGGCCTGGGTTCAAGAGCAAGGCATGCAGGTGCGTGACGCGGTGACCTGGGAAGCCTTCGGGGTGTTCGACGCCGTCGCCGCCGGACGCACCCACGAGGCGACCTTGCGCGCCCGCTTCGCCCCGGCGGCCTGCGAACCGGTGCTGTCCAACGGCGGTGTGGTCGACTTCGGCACCCTGTCGAAAAAAGACCTGCACGCAGACCAGGACACACACCTGCCGCCCAAGTCGTTGACGCTGATGGTCGGCTGCGACGCGCCGGCGTACTTCGCCTTGATCATGCATGACAACCGCTCAGGCTCGGCGACGCTCGACAGTGAGATCGACTACGGCCTGGGCAAGGACAGCCGCGGCAACAGGATCGGTCGTTTTTCACTGCGCGTGGACCCGGCCGACGCCAATGCCGACGGCTTCACCCGCCTCTATCGAACCGACTCCAGCACCGCCGGCACGGCCTGGAGTACCGGCAGCGCCAATCCGATCGCCATCGGCAAAAGCCGTTACCTGGCGTTCACCGACAACGCCGGCAGCGGTGCCGGCCCGGTGCTGATCCAGAACCTCAGCACCACGGTGACCGTCGACGCCGTCATCGCCCCCACCAACAGCCTGGACCTGAGCAGCGCTATCGACCTCGATGGCGCGGGGACGATCGAGATTATTTACCTGTAACACCCAACCCGATCCTGCTGGATCCGGGGCGCACTTGAGCGCCTCGGGACAGACAGGGCACAACATAGAAGTGAGTAAACAATGATTAAAAAATACTTTGCAGCACTCTCCGCCACTGCGCTGATTGGCGTTGCACCTCATGCACTGGCGGCTTCGAGCACTGATTTGACGGTGACTGGCGCTATCACTCCGTCGGCGTGCACGCCGACGCTTTCCGGTGGCGGGATCATCGATCATGGCAAGCTTTCAGCCAAAGACTTGAATCAGGACAAACCCACGACACTGCCTTGGCAGACATTGCAGCTCACCGTGAGCTGTGACGCAGCGACCGCGTTCAGGTTGTTACCGACCGATAACAGGTCCGGCACGAGTGATGACAGCAACGATTTCGGCCTGGGCTTTGTCAATGGTGATCGCAAGCTTGGCGGTTACGTCGTACGCATCAGGACTCCGATTGGAGATGGTGTCGCCGTCCAGTCATTGTTGTCCGCTACCAATGGAAATACCTGGTTCGCCAGCCCCGTGGTGTCGCCTAACCAACTCTCGGCATTCGGCGCTGTAGGGGGCCCGACCACGCCGATTGCCATCAAGGATCTGCTGGCAGACCTTAGGGTATCGACTCAAATTGCCCGCGCCGACTCACTGGACCTGACCAACGAAGTCGCTCTCGACGGCTCGGCCACCATCACCATCGCCTACCCATAACCCCGTAGCCAACCTTGCCCGAGGTCACGCTTCGGGCAAGGACTGATGCCGCTCACCAGACAAAGCGAAACCTGTCCCATGAAAAAGATTCCACACGCTCTGACGATGGCGTTCATCGTCCTGACGTCGCCGCTTACCTTCGCCAGTTCGTCGACAGACCTGACGGTCACTGGCCTCATCACCCCACTCGCCTGCACCCCGATGCTGTCCAACAACGGCCTCGTCGACTACGGGAAAATCTCCCGGCAGGACCTCAGCGTCGACAAACGCACGCGACTGCGCGACCAGACACTCGACCTCAACATTCAGTGCAATGCGCCCGCGCGTTTTGCCCTGCTGATGCGCGACAACCGCGACGGCTCGGCGATCGTCAATAGCGAGATTTACTACGGCCTGAACCACGACCACAGCAACAACAAAATCGGCTTGTATTCGCTCAACTTCGATCCGGCCAGCACCGTGGTGGACGACCTGACGCGGGTCTATCGAACCGATTCGACCACGGGCGGCAAAGCCTGGAGTTCGTCGAATAGCCAGGTCATTCCGATTGGCGCCAATAGCTATCTCGGCTTTACCGACAGTGCAGGCAGCACCGCGGGCCCGATTGTCCTCCGCACTCTGACCAGCCGGGTGACTGTCGAAACAGTCATCGCGCCAACCTCCGAGCTGGACCTGAGCGCCGAAGTGCAACTCGACGGCTCGGCGACGCTGGATGTTGTTTACCTGTAGTCAGACCTTTTCGCTTTCAACCTGAACGTACAGCGAACGCCCGGCGCCGAGGCCGGCAATGATGGCGCCGAGGCCGATCACGCCGAAGATCCAGCCCAGCGCGGTCCAGCCCCCCGTCCAGTCGTGCACGATACCGACCGCGAACGGCCCCATCGACGCCAGGGTATAACCGAAGCCCTGGGCCATGCTCGACAGGTTGGCCGCAACATGGGAATCGCGCGAGCGCAGCACGATCAGTGTCAATGCGAGACTGAATGCACCGCCCTGCCCCAGACCGAGCAGGATCGCCCAGCCCCACAGGCCTTCGATCGGTGCATAGAGGCAGCCGAACAGTCCGCCGAGTGTCAGCAGCATGACCACCACAATCGCCAGCCGCTGATCCTTGCCGCGCGTCGCCAGCCAGGGCGCCGCCAGAGAACTGGCCAACTGGACAATCACCGAACCCGAGAGCACCAGACCGGCCTGGGTCGGTGTCAGGCCGCGACCGATCAGGATCGACGGCAACCAGCCAAAGACGATGTACGCCAGGGATGATTGCAGGCCCATGTACAACGTGACTTGCCAGGCCAGCGGATCACGCAACAGGCCGCGAACCCGATACGCGACGTTATGTGCGCCTTGTTTCTGCCCGACTTGCGGCAACCAGAAAACCGCCGCGACCAGCGCGGGCACCACCCAGAAACCGAGGCCCAGGGCCCAGCTCTTGTCGAAATGTTCGCTCAACGGCACCGTCGCCCCGGCCGCCATGGCTGCGCCCAGACACAAGGCCATTGTATAGACGCCCGTCATGGTCCCGGCCTGTTTCGGGAAATCGCGCTTGACGATACCCGGTAACAAAACGCCGATCACACCGATGCTCGCGCCGGCCAGCACACTGCCGGCAAACAGGCCGATTTCACCGAACGAACTACGCAGGATGATCCCGCCGGCCAGCAACAACAGAATCCCCAGCACCACCCGCTCGGCACCAAAGCGTCGCGCCAGCAAGGGTGCCAGCGGAGCAAACAAACCGAGACAGAGGACCGGCAGCGTCGTCAGCAACCCGGCCTCGGCCGCCGACAAGCCGAGGGTCTTCGAGACTTCGCTGAGCATCGGCGCCATGCTCGACAACGCCGGGCGCAGGTTCAACGCCACCAGAATCAAACCCAGCAGCAACAGCCACGGACGGCGCAGGATTGGATGATGCTGCTGGACCTCTTCGTCATCGGCCTCGGCGTCGATCAGCAGCTCTTCGAGTTCTGCTGTGCGCTTGGGTTGAGTGATGTTTTGGCTGGACATGGAATTCTCGGTTTCAAGGTTCATTGATCAACTGCCTCGACAGGGCTTTGGCCCGTTCCGGGTCGCGTTGTTCGACGGCATCAAGCAGTTCGATATGAAGGTCGAACACCTCTTGGCGTCGCGGGGAGATGTTCAGGGTCTGGCGCAATTGCGCACCGACGATGCTGGAGAAATAGCGATACAGCTCGCTGAGGGTCGGGTTGTGCGCGGCGTCCACCAGACGGCGGTGGAACACCAGATCGCAGGCAATGTAGCTGTCGAGATCGCCGTGGTAGTGACTGCCGCTGACGCCCAGCGCTTCGCGCAAGGCCACCAGGTCCTCGTCAGTTCTGCGCAAGGCAGCGAGGCCGATGGCTTCGACTTCAAGGATGTGCCGGGTCTCGCGGGCCTGTTCATGGGAGCAGCGCGACAAGGCTTTCAGGGTGTCGAGCGGATCGATCACCGCCCGCAAGTAACTGCCGTCGCCCTGACGGATTTCGATCAAACCGGAAAACGCCAATACACGCATGGCTTCACGCACGGTGTTGCGGCTGATGCCCAACTCGGCGGACAGCTCTGGCTCGGTAGGCAAACGCTGGCCGACCTGCCAGGCGCCGTTGTTGATGCGTTGGCGCAGTTGATCCAGGGCCTGATCGACCAGGGATCGCTTAACGAGTGGAGAAATGTCTGACATACGATTCGCCCTTTCATCCAATCATAGGATGAATTTTCTGACATGTTAGTCAGCTTAGCCGGACAAGGCAACGGATCCACCGCACATCTGTAGGAGCCGGCTTGCTGGCGATGGCGATCGTGCCGACACATTCAGAACTTAACTTTGGCCACGCCTCACACTATTGCGCACTAGCCTTCTGTTTCTCTCAAAACACAGGAGGGTAATGGAATGCCAGATCTTCCCCATGCCAATCGCTTGCGCGCCGGCCGCTACTCCCAAACCGGCCAAATCTATCTGCTGACGGCTGTCACCTGGAATCGCACCCCGTTTTTTACTGACTGGCGGGCAGGACGTCTGGTGGTAGACCACTTTCGTCAGGCGCATACAGAAGAATGGGTTGATTCCCTCGCGTGGGTGGTGATGCCCGACCATTTTCATTGGCTGGTAGAACTGAAGAACAACTCGTTGTCGGCGTTGGTGCTAGCAACCAAATCGCGCAGCGCGCGGGCGGTAAACGCGCGGCTTGAGCGCAGAGGGATGGTATGGCAGCGAGGTTTCCATGACCGTGCGATTCGCCGTGAAGAGGATCTGCAAGCGGTCGCCAGATACATCGTTGCCAATCCATTGCGTGCGGGGCTTGTCACACGCGTGCACGATTACCCACTGTGGGATGCCAAATGGCTATAGCCGGAATACTCGGTGGCGGCTGTTATGCCGCCATCGCCAGCAAGCCGGCTCCTACAGGGTTAGCGTGCAGCAGGTGGAGCGTTTGATTGGGCAAAAATAAACCCGGAACACTGTCCGGGTTTATTTCACTGCCAAGCGTCGATCAATGCAGGATCTGGCTCAAGAACATCTTAGTCCGCTCATTCTGCGGGTTATCGAAGAAGTCGTTCGGCGCAGCCTGCTCGACGATTTCGCCTTTGTCCATGAAGATCACGCGGTTGGCCACGGTGCGGGCGAAGCCCATTTCGTGGGTCACGCAGAGCATGGTCATGCCGTCTTCGGCCAGGCCGATCATGGTGTCCAGAACCTCTTTCACCATCTCGGGGTCGAGTGCCGAAGTCGGTTCGTCGAACAGCATGATTTTTGGTTTCATGCACAAGGCACGGGCAATCGCCACACGCTGTTGCTGACCGCCGGACAGTTGCCCCGGGAATTTATGCGCCTGCTCTGGAATGCGGACACGCTCCAGGTAATGCATGGCGATTTCTTCAGCCTGGCGCTTGGGCATCTTGCGCACCCACATCGGCGCCAGCGTGCAGTTCTGCAGGATGGTCAGGTGCGGGAACAGGTTGAAGTGCTGGAACACCATGCCGACTTCACGGCGGACCGATTCGATCTGCTTGAGGTCGTTGGTCAGTTCCACCCCATCGACCACGATGCGGCCCTGCTGGTGTTCTTCCAGACGGTTGAGGCAACGAATGGTCGTCGACTTGCCGGAACCCGACGGGCCGCACAGCACGATTCGCTCGCCCTGCTTGACGTTCAGGTTGATGTCTTTCAGCACGTGGAACTGGCCGTACCACTTGTTCACGCCCTGCATCTGAATAATGCCTTCAGGGCTCACAGGCTTTTTGATTGCTTCGCTCATTACAGAACTCCTAACGCTTGTGGCCAGTGTCGAGCTTGCGTTCCAGATGCATGGAATAGCGCGACATACCGAAACAGAAAATCCAGAACACCAGGGCCGCGAACACATAGCCTTCGGTGGCCATGCCCAACCATTTCGGGTCGGCGGCGGCTTGTTTGACGCTGTTGAGCAGGTCGAACAGGCCGATGATGATCACCAGGCTGGTGTCCTTGAACAGCGCAATGAAGGTGTTGACGATGCCGGGGATTACCAGCTTCAGGGCTTGCGGCAGAATCACCAGGCCCATGCTGCGCCAGTAGCCGAGGCCCATCGCTGCAGCCGCTTCGTACTGACCTTTGGGAATCGCTTGCAGACCGCCACGCACCACTTCGGCGACGTAGGCCGACTGGAACAGGATCACGCCGATCAGCGCCCGCAGCAGTTTGTCGAAGTTCATGCCTTCGGGCAGGAACAACGGCAGCATCACCGAGGACATGAACAGCACCGTGATCAACGGCACACCACGCCAGAATTCGATGAAGGTCACGCAGACCACTCGAATCGCCGGCATGTTCGAGCGACGGCCCAGCGCCAGCACGATCCCCAGCGGCAACGCACCGGCAATACCGACGGTGGCGATCACCAGGGTCAGCATCAAGCCGCCCCACTGGCTGGTCGCCACGGTAGTCAGGCCGAAAACGCCGCCATGCAACAGGCACCAGGCAATGATCGGGTACAGCACCAGGAAGCTCAGCCCGTACACCGCTTTACGGTGAAAGCGCGAGATGAACAACGGTGCGACACCGATGACCGCCAGCCACACGGTCAGGTCTACGCGCCAGCGCAGTTCCGGCGGGTAGTAGCCGTACATGAACTGGCCGAAGCGCTGCTGGATGAACACCCAGCAGGCGCCCTCCTTGGTGCAGTCGGCCTGGCTGGTGCCGACCCAGTTGGCGTCCAGGATCGCCCAATGCAGGATCGGCGGCACCACCAGGTAAATCAGGTAGAACGCGAACAGGGTCAGCGCGGTGTTCAGCCAGCTGGAGAACATGTTCGCGCGCATCCACGCCATCGGCCCGAAGACTTTGCTCGGTGGCGGCATGTCAGGTTTGAAAGTATGAGTACTCATGCGCTTTTCCTTACCGCTCGATCAGCGCAATGCGCTTGTTGTACCAGTTCATCAGCAGGGAAATGCTGATACTGATCGCCAGGTACACGCTCATGGTGATGGCAATCACCTCGATCGCCTGCCCGGTCTGGTTCAGCACCGTACCGGCAAACAACGACACCATTTCCGGATAACCGATACCGGCCGCCAGCGAAGAGTTCTTCGCCAGGTTCAGGTATTGGCTGGTCAGCGGTGGAATGATCACGCGCAGGGCTTGCGGGATGATCACCTTGCGCAAGGTCGGACCGTTACGCAGGCCCAACGAGTGCGCCGCTTCGGTCTGGCCGTGGCTGACCGACTTGATACCCGAACGCACGATCTCGGCGATAAACGCCGCGGTGTACACGGTCAGGGCCAGGGTCAGCGCCAGCAGTTCCGGGATCAGCACCCAGCCACCGACGAAGTTGAAGCCCTTGAGTTCCGGCATTTCCCAGTGCACAGGTGCGCCGAAGATCAGCGCGCACAGTGCCGGGATCACCAGGAACAGCGCCAGGCCGGTCCAGAATTTGTGAAACGGTACGCCGGTTGCTTCGAAGCGCTTGTTGGCCCAGCGAGTCATCAGCACGATGGCGACAATGGCCACGACGATGCTGACCATAAACGGCCAGAAACCGTCGGCCGCCAGCGCTGCGGGCATGTTCAAACCGCGGCTGCTGACGAAGAAGGTGTCGCCGAAGTTATGACTGTTGCGTGGCCCTGGCATGGTCAGGAACACCGCGAAGTACCAGAACAGGATTTGCAGCAGCGGCGGAATGTTGCGGAAGACTTCCACATAAACAGTCGCCAGCTTGGCAATGATCCAGTTCTTCGACAGCCGTGACACACCGACGATGAACCCGAGGATCGTCGCCAGGATCACGCCGATGAAGGTCACCAGCAGCGTGTTGAGCAGGCCGATGACAAACACCCGGGCATAGCTGTCCGATTCGGTGTAGTCGATCAGGTGTTGAGCGATGCCGAAACCGGCACTGCGCTCCAGAAAGCTGAAACCGGAGGTAATGCCCCGGTGTTGAAGGTTGGTCTGTGTGTTGTCGAACAGGTACCAGCCCATCGAGACCACCGCCACAATGGTGATGATCTGAAATAGCCACGCACGCACTTTGGGATCGCTGAGGCTGAGCCTCTGCTTTGGTGCGCCGATTGAATTTTGCATGAAGTGCCCCGGATGTAATGGAACAGAACATCACCCGGTGGTTGGCCCACCGGGTGATAGAACCATCAGCGCACTGGTGGTGCGTATTGAATGCCGCCGTTGTTCCACAGAGCGTTCAGCCCGCGGTCAATGGACAGCGGAGTGCTCTTGCCGAGGTTTTTCTCGAACACTTCACCGTAGTTACCCACTTGCTTGACGATCTGCACGACCCAGTCTTTCTTCACTTTCAGGTCTTTGCCGTATTCACCGTCAGCACCCAGCAGACGAGCAACGTCCGGGTTCTTGGTGGCTTTGGCTTCAGCTTCAACGTTTTTCTGGGTGATGCCCATTTCTTCAGCGTTGACCATGGCGAACAGGGTCCACTTCACGATGCTGAACCACTCTTCGTCGCCTTTACGCACGACCGGGCCCAGAGGCTCCTTGGAGATGGTTTCCGGCAGAACGACGTAGTCGGTCGGGGTCGCCAGCTTGCTGCGTTGTGCGTAGAGCTGGGATTTGTCGGAGGTCAGCACGTCGCAACGACCGGATTCCAGCGACTTGGCGCTTTCATCGGAGGTGTCGAAAGTGATAGGGGTGTATTTCAGACCGTTGCCACGGAAGTAGTCGGAAACGTTCAGCTCGGTGGTGGTACCGGCTTGAATGCAGATGGTGGCGCCGTCGAGCTCTTTAGCGCTTTTCACGCCCAGCTTGTTGTTCACCAGGAAGCCGATGCCGTCGTAGTAAGTCACGCCGGCAAACACCAGGCCCATGCCCGAATCGCGGGAGCTGGTCCAGGTGGTGTTACGCGACAGCACGTCGATTTCGCCGGACTGCAGCGCGGTGAAGCGCTCTTTGGCGTTCAACTGGCTGAATTTGACCTTGGTCGCGTCGCCGAATACGGCAGCGGCCACAGCACGGCAGACGTCAGCATCGATACCGATGATCTTGCCAGTGGAGTCTGGAACCGAGAAGCCCGGCAGACCGTCACTGACACCGCACTGTACGAAACCTTTCTTCTGCACTGCATCCAGGGTTGCACCCGCCTGAGCGAACCCGCTGACACCAAGTACTGCGGCTGCAGTCACGATAGCCAGAGTGGATTTCAACATCTTCATTCAAACCTCCAGTTTTGCTCTTGTTGTGTCGGAGCTTGAGTCCTGTCGCACCCTTATGAGGCGTAGTCGACCCGTGTTGGCTTTTTTTGGGGTCAACCGACGCAGGACCTGCGCTATGAGTCTAGTAGGAGAAAATCCACATCATGGACCACTCACTTCTCACCAATCGGCCGAACGGGCGGTAGCCCTTTCACGTTCGCGAAGCCCGTAGCGGCCACTGGCGAACATCCATCACCGGATTCTTTTGCTATCCCACCAACCACAATGGCCTGATAGTGTTACCGACAGGCGTGGGATTTTCAGTACAGGCTTTCCTATAGCAAAGCCCGTACCAGACCGCTCGCCGAAGCCGTTCGACGACAGGTCAATAGCAAAACTTGTAGCCTTGCGACATCTTCTTAACGGATCAACCAGACGCGCACTCACCTCACGCACTCATTGAGAGCGCACGCACAAAATTGGAGCAGCCATGACCGAGCCCTTGATTCTTCAACCCGTTAAGCCCGCAGACGCCTGCGTTATATGGCTGCACGGCCTGGGCGCCGACCGCTACGATTTCCTGCCAGTGGCCGAAGCCTTGCAGGAAAGCCTGCTGACCACTCGCTTCGTTCTCCCGCAGGCACCGACCCGCGCCGTGACCATCAACGGCGGTTATGAGATGCCGAGCTGGTACGACATATTGGCCATGAGCCCGGCGCGCGCGATCAGTCGTGAGCAGCTGGAAGCGTCGGCGCAGAGAGTCTTCGATTTGATTGAAGAGCAGCGCGCCAGCGGAATAGACGCCTCGCGGATTTTCCTGGCAGGTTTTTCCCAGGGCGGCGCTGTCGTCTTGCACACCGCTTTCCTGAAATGGCAGGGGCCGTTGGGTGGCGTACTTGCCCTCTCCACTTATGCACCGACCTTCAGCGATGAACTGGAGCTTTCGGCCAGCCAGCAGCGCATTCCCGTGCTGTCTATGCATGGCCAGTACGATGACGTGGTTCAGAACGCCATGGGTCGCAGCGCCTACGAGCATTTGAAGCAGCGTGGTGTCACCGTGACATGGCAGGAATACCCAATGGGTCACGAAGTGTTACCCGAGGAAATTCGCGACATCGGCGTCTGGCTGGCCGAGCGTTTACGCTAATCCCGACCCATTGATCCATCCCACTACGCCGCGCCCGATTCTTGCATTACACTGGCCGGCGTATATTCCTTAACCAATTGATGAGATGACCGTGCTCAAAGCACTCAAGAAAATGTTCGGTAAAAGCGAGACTGAGCAGCTCGCGCCAGTTGCCAGCGCTCCGTCTCACATCCCCAGCCACCGCACCGACGGTAATCAGCCTGGCCGGACCGCAACCGTAGCGGCACCGAAACACGAGCCTGTGGCCACACCGGCCGCCCAACCTGTCGAGATTTTCGCCGCCGAGCCACCGCGCAGCGAAACGCCGAAACCTGCAAAACCGCGGCGCGAACCGAAACCGAAAGCGCCGGTCATTCCCTGGAAACTCGAAGACTTCGCCGTCGAACCCCAGGAAGGCAAAACCCGTTTCCACGATTTCAAACTCGCCCCGGAACTGATGCACGCCATCCAGGATCTGGGCTTTCCGTATTGCACGCCGATCCAGGCGCAGGTGCTCGGCTTCACCCTCGCGGGCAAAGACGCCATCGGTCGCGCCCAGACCGGCACCGGCAAAACCGCTGCGTTCCTGATCTCGATCATCACCCAACTGCTGGAAACCCCGCCACCCAAGGAACGCTACATGGGTGAACCGCGGGCGTTGATCATCGCGCCGACCCGCGAACTGGTGGTGCAGATCGCCAAGGACGCCGCCGACCTGACCAAGTACACCGGCCTCAACGTCATGACATTTGTCGGCGGCATGGACTTCGACAAGCAGCTCAAGCACCTCGAAGCCCGTCACTGCGACATCCTCGTGGCCACCCCGGGTCGCCTGCTCGACTTCAACCAGCGCGGCGACGTGCATCTGGACATGGTCGAAGTCATGGTGCTGGACGAAGCCGACCGGATGCTCGACATGGGTTTCATCCCGCAAGTGCGTCAGATCATTCGCCAGACGCCGCCGAAGAACGAGCGCCAGACGCTGCTGTTCTCCGCCACCTTCACCGAAGACGTGATGAACCTCGCCAAGCAATGGACCACCGACCCGTCGATCGTCGAGATCGAGTCGCAGAACGTGGCCAGCGAAAACGTCGAGCAACACATCTACGCCGTCGCCGGTGCCGACAAATACAAACTGCTCTACAACCTGGTCAACGACAACGGTTGGGAGCGGGTCATGGTGTTCGCCAACCGCAAGGATGAAGTGCGGCGCATCGAAGAACGCCTGGTGCGTGACGGCGTCAACGCCGCGCAACTGTCCGGCGACGTACCGCAGCACAAGCGCATCAAGACTCTGGAAGGTTTCCGCGAAGGCAAGATACGCGTGCTCGTCGCCACCGACGTGGCCGGTCGCGGCATCCACATCGACGGCATCAGCCACGTGATCAACTTCACCCTGCCGGAAGTCCCGGACGATTACGTGCACCGCATCGGTCGTACCGGTCGTGCCGGCGCGGATGGCGTGTCCATCAGTTTTGCCGGTGAAGATGACTCCTACCAGCTACCGTCCATCGAGGCGTTGCTGGGTCGGAAAATCAGCTGTGAAACGCCGCCGACGCATCTGCTGCGGGCGGTTGAGCGCAAGCGCCCGTAACTCGGGCCCTTGCAGGAAGAGGCGCAGCCGGAAACGGACTGCGCTTTTTTTTCGTCCCGATGTTGCCCAAGACAACTAAAAGTCCATAATGGACAAATTAGTTTAATTGCAGCGCTCGGAGCCGACCATGTCCAGTACGCCTTATGTGATCACCCAACCCCAGGCCCGCGAGCTGCTGGCGCAGGTCGACGTGCCGCAGATCCTGCGCAAGCTGTTCCGCGACCTGGCGGCCGGGCAAGCGGTGCAACCGGCGCAGCAGCTGGTGGAGTTCCCTCAGGGCGCTGGCGACTTCATCAACTACCTGGGCGTGCTGGCCGAAGACGGCGTCTACGGGGTCAAGACTTCGCCTTACATCGTGCGCGAACAAGGCCCGTTGGTGACCGCCTGGACGTTGTTGATGTCGATGCAAACCGGTCAACCGTTGCTGCTGTGCGATGCCGGCGAACTGACCACCGCACGCACGGCCGCGACCACCGCCGTCGCCGTCGATGCCCTCGCCCCGTTGAAGGCGCAGCGCCTGGCGATTATCGGCAGCGGCAAGGTGGCTCAGGCACACCTGCATTACGTTAAAGATCTGCGTGACTGGCAGAGCATCAGCCTCTATTCGCCGAGCCTGAGCGATAAAAACCCTGAAACGCTGGCACAGCTCAAACGCCTCGATTCACGCCTGACCATCGCCGACAGTCGCGAAGCGGCGATTCAGGACGCCGACGTGATCATGCTCTGCACCTCGTCCGCCGGCCCGGTGATCGATCCCTCCAGCTTGAGCAAACCGGCGCTGATCACCTCCATCAGCACCAACGCCCCGCGCGCCCATGAAGTCCCGCCGCAGAGCCTCAATGACATGCAGGTGTTCTGCGACTATCGTCAGACCACCCCGGGTTCGGCGGGTGAAATGCTGATTGCGGGGGAACAACATGGCTGGGACAAGAGCGCGATCGTTGGCGACCTGCCGGATCTGCTCAGCGAGAAGGTAAAACGCCCTGACTACGACCGTCATGTGTTCTTCCGCTCGATCGGCCTGGGCCTGGAAGACATCGCACTGGCCAATGCCATCTACCGCCTACACCCCTGACACCACAAATCCTGTAGGAGCGAGGCTTGCCCGCGAAGGCGGTCTGTCAGTTTAAATTATGCCTCCTGACACACCGCCTTCGCGGGCAAGCCTCGCTCCTACAGGGGATCTTTATTTGCGCTCGACAGGAGACGTTCATGAGCCAGGCAGATTTCATCATCATCGGCGGCGGGATTGCCGGCGCTTCCACCGGTTTCTGGCTGTCGCAGCACGCCCGTGTGATTGTGCTCGAACGCGAATCCCATCCGGCCTATCACTCCACCGGACGCTCCGCCGCGCTCTATACCGCCGCGTATGGCACACCGCAGGTTCGGGCGCTGACCCAGGCCAGTCGCGACTTCTTCGACGCGCCGCCCAGCGGTTTCTGCGAACACCCGCTGCTGACCCCGCGCGGCGAGATGACCGTGGATTTCACCGGCGACCCCGCCGAGCTGAACAATCAATACCTGAGCGCCAAGGCCACGGTGGCAGAGATGCAACTGCTCAGTGCCGACGAAGCCTGTGCGCGCCTGCCGATCCTGCGCCGGGAAAAAGTCCATGGCGCAATCTACGATCCGACCGCCAGCGACATCGACACCGACGCCCTGCACCAGGGTTACCTGCGTGGCATCCGGCGCAACAAAAGCGAAGTGCATACCGACTGCGAAGTGCTGGGCCTTAACCGTGACGCCGAAGGCCTGTGGCAGGTCCAAACCAACGGTCAGACCTTCAGCGCACCGGTCATCATCAACGCGGCAGGCGCGTGGGCCGACAAGATCGGCGAGATGGCCGGCGCCAAACCGCTGGGACTGCAACCGAAACGGCGTGCGGCGTTCATTTTCGCCGGCCCCGAGGGCGTGGATATCCACCATTGGCCGATGCTGGTCAGCCTCGACGAATCGTTCTACATGAAACCCGATGCCGGGATGTTCCTCGGCTCGCCGGCCAATGCCGACCCGGTGGAACCACACGACGTGCAACCTGAAGAGCTGGACATCGCCATGGGCATCTACCAGATCGAAGAAGCCACCACCCTGACCATCCGCCGCCCGACCCGCACCTGGGCTGGCCTGCGCAGCTTCGTCAGCGATGGCGATTTGATCAGTGGCTTCGATCGGCAAGTGCCGGGGCTGTTTTGGGTCGCGGCACAGGGCGGTTACGGCATCCAGACTTCACCGGCCATGGGCCAGGCCAGCGCTGCGCTGGTACGCGGTGAAGCCTTGCCGGATCAGCTCAGCCGTTTCGGCCTGGACGCCGAGATGCTCTCCCCTGCTCGCCTGGGCTGATTGTCGCCCTCAGGTGACGTGTCGACACGATTGCGGCAAACTTCCAGCGCCCTTTTTGCAGGGCGCTGACGCTGCCTGGAGTTCCACTGTATGAACGCACCTGAAAAAGACCCGGCTGTGGATAACACCTCTCTGGACAACTACCGTGCGATCGCCGACGCCATCGCAACGCTGTTCTTCCCCCACGCCGAAGTGGTGCTGCATGACCTGCGCACGCAGAAGGTCGATTACATCGCCAACAACCTGTCCAAGCGGGAAATCGGTGATGATTCGGCACTGGAGGACATGCTCAGCGACGATGTCAGCGAACGAAACATCGGGCCATACGAAAAGCTCAATTGGGATGGCCAGAAGATTCGCAGCCTGAGCAGTGTCTTGCGCGACAGCGAAGGTCATCCGCTGGCGGTGCTGTGCATCAACCTGAATATTTCGTTGTTCGAAAACGCGAAGGCGGCGCTGGATCTGTTCCTGTCGCCGAGCAAGCTGATCCCGCAGCCGGACTCACTGTTTCGCGATGACTGGCAGGAGCGCATCAATACGTTTCTGCACGCCTGGCTGCGCGAGCGTCAGCTGAGCCTGAACCTGCTGACGCGCGACCACAAACGCGAACTGGTGTTGGCTTTGCACGCCGAAGGGGCCTTCAAGGGTAAAAGCGCTTCGAACTATGTGGCCAATGTGCTGAACATGGGACGGGCGACTGTTTACAAGCATTTGAAGGAATTGAAGGGTTAACGCCTGAGATGTGCGCTGGCTGAACGGGCCTCTTCGCGGGCAAGCCTCGCGCCTACAGTTTCAGTGTTGTTCATTCGATGGATGAACGTCGCGAAACCCTGTAGGAGCGAGGCTTGCCCGCGAAAGCAATTGATCAGTCGCCGTAGATGTCGGACTTGAAGTACTTCTCGGAAATCTTCTGATACTCGCCGCTGGCGCGAATACCGTCGATGGCCGTGTTCAATTCAGCGACCAACTCGCTATTGCCCTTGCGCACCGCAATCCCGGCGCCCTCGCCCACGTATTTCGGATCCTTCAACTCCGGCCCGACAAAGGCATAGCCCTTGCCACGCGGCATCGCCAGGAAGTCACTCAGTGGAATGGTGTCGGCAAAAATGGCATCGAGGCGACCGGCTGCCAGGTCCATGTAGATTTCTTCGTTGTTACTGTAGCGCTTGACGTTGATGCCCTTAGGTTCAAACACCTCGGTGGCGTAACGGTCGGTGGTGGTTGCACGCTGCACACCGACCGTCTTGCCCTTGAGGCTGGCGTACTGGTCATCCACGGCCGCGCCTTCCTTCATCACCAGACGCGATGAAGTGAAGTAGTACTTGTGGGAGAAATCCACCGACTTCTTGCGGTCTTCATTGATGGTCATGGACGACAGCGCCATGTCGATTTTCTTCACTTTCAGGGAAGGAATCAGACCGTCGAATTCGCCCTCGACCCACACACACTTGACCTTCATCTGCGCGCACAGGGCATTACCGATGTCGTAGTCGAAACCGACGATCTCGCCCTTTTCGGTTTTCGACGCGAAGGGCGGATAAGCAGCTTCGATGCCGATGCGCAAGGTTTTGTCGGCGGCGAACAGCGTGCTGCACGCCAACAGGCTCAGCGCCAGACCGGTGATGAGGGGGAGTTTCTTCATGTTCGTTCTCTCGCGGGTTGTTGTTGGTTTGGCAAGACAGAAGAAAGAGCTGAAGCGGGGGAACCGCCTTTTTTTGTACTTGTAATTCCATACTGGACTTTTATGTATAAGTCGTCAATCGGGGTTATGGCCGATGGTCGGGTGGTGTGTCAGGAAGATATTGGGTGATGCGAATGGCCCTTCGTGAGCAGGCTCGCTCCTACAAGGGATCTATGTCGTACACAGATTTTGTGTTCATGGAGATCAACTGTGGGAGTGAGCCTGCTCGCGATGGGGCCAGACCTGTCGACAACAAAACAACAGGTTGTTTACGGCTTCCAGCGATCCGCCGCCGCATGATCGCTGTCACGCCCTTCCACCCAACGCGGCCCGTCACGGGTGTTTTCCTTCTTCCAGAACGGCGCACGGGTTTTCAGGTAGTCCATGACAAAGGCGCAGGCATCGAACGCTGCCTGGCGGTGGGCGCTGGCGGCGCCGACGAAGACGATTGGTTCACCCGGTTCCAGGGCGCCGATCCGGTGCAGTACTTCAAGCTTGAGCAGCGGCCAACGCTGTTCAGCCTCAAGGGCGATTTTGCCGAGGGCCTTTTCGGTCATGCCCGGATAGTGTTCGAGAAACATTCCGGCCACATCGAGCCCGTCATTGAAGTCGCGCACGTAGCCGACAAAACTCACCACCGCCCCAACGCCGACATTGGCGGCGTGCATGGCATTGACTTCAGCACCCGGATCGAAGGACGTGGACTGCACGCGAATCGCCATGTCAGCCCCCGGTCACGGTCGGAAAGAATGCCACTTCATCGCCGTCAGTCACCGGTTCGTCGAGCTGGCACAGGTCCTCGTTGCGGGCGCACATCAGGTTCTGCTCGCTCAGCACCTCGGCACCGTCACGCTGAGCCAGCAGCGCACGCACATCGTCGACCGTGGTGAAATCGCCTTCAACCTTGACCGAATCCACGCCAAGCGCTTCGCGGTAGCGGGCAAAAAACCTCACGGTGACGTTCATGGCTGATCTGCCTGGAAATGGCCGCTCTCGCCGCCGAGTTTTTCCAGCAGCCGCACGCTTTCGATGGTCATGCCGCGGTCCACGGCCTTGCACATGTCGTAGATCGTCAGCGCGGCGACACTTGCGGCCGTCAGCGCTTCCATCTCGACGCCGGTCTGCCCGGACAACTTGCAACGCGCGACGATGCGCACGGTGTCATCGCCTTCGGCACTGAGCTCGACCTTGACGCCGGTGAGCATCAGCGGATGGCACAGCGGGATCAGATCGCTGGTCTTCTTCGCCGCTTGAATGCCGGCAATGCGCGCCACGGCGAACACATCACCCTTGGGGTGACCGCCGCTGACGATCATCTGCAGGGTTTCAGGCAGCATGCGCACCAGCGCTTGGGCCGTCGCTTCACGGAACGTCACGGCTTTTTCGGTGACGTCGACCATGTTGGCGCGACCTTGGGAATCGAGATGAGTCAGCACAGGGTTACTCCTGATCAGGAGCGTCGATTGTAAACCTGCGGGTCAATTTTCCGCACGCTTGATTATCGGATTACTGCATTCCCCTGTAGGAGCGAGGCTTGCCCGCGAAGGCGGCGTGTCAGACAGATTGATGTTGAATGTGCCGCCGTCTTCGCGGCCAAGCCTCGCTCCTACAAGGGTTTTGGGTTGGGCATAAAAAACCGGGCGGCTTTTGCGGCCGCCCGGTTCTGGTGACGCGCTTACAAATGCGATTCGGCGTATTCGGCCAGAATCGAACGTGGCACCCCTTGCAGGGTGATGTGCACACCGTTGGGGAAATCCTTGAAGCGTTCGGTCAGGTACGTCAGCCCGGAGCTGGTCGCGGACAGGTAAGGGGTGTCGATCTGCGCCAGGTTGCCCAGGCACACCACTTTGGAACCTGCGCCGGCACGGGTGATGATGGTTTTCATCTGGTGCGGTGTCAGGTTCTGGCATTCATCGATCAAAATCAGGCTTTGCTGGAAGCTGCGGCCTCGAATGTAGTTGAGGGATTTGAACTGCAACGGCACTTTGCTGAGGATGTAATCGACGCTGCCATGGGTGTTTTCGTCATCCATGTGCAAGGCTTCGAGGTTGTCGGTGATGGCGCCCAGCCAAGGCTCCATTTTTTCCGCTTCGGTGCCGGGCAGGAAACCGATCTCCTGGTCCAGGCCCTGCACGCTGCGCGTCGCGATGATCCGGCGGTAGCGCTTGCTGACCATGGTCTGCTCGATCGCCGCCGCCAGGGCCAGGATGGTTTTACCCGAGCCGGCGGCCCCGGTCAGGTTGACCAGGTGGATATCCGGATCGAGCAAGGCATACAGCGCCAGGCTTTGATAGATGTCACGCGGTTTCAGGCCCCAGGCTTCCTGGTGCAACAGGGGTTCCTGATGCAGGTCGAGAATCAGCAGGCGGTCTTCCTCGATCTCCTTGATCCAGCCGACAAAACCCTGTTCGTCGATAATGAACTCATTGATATGCACAGCCGGCAGGTTGTCGATCAGTTGCACCTGATGCCAGGTGCGACCGTGGTCCTGACGGGTTTCGACATTCTTCACGCGATCCCAGAAGGAGCCGTCCATGTTGTGGTAACCGTTGGGCAGCAGCGATACGTCATCGACCAATTGGTCGGTGCTGTAGTCCTCGGCCGCGATCCCGCACGCCCGGGCCTTGAGGCGCATGTTGATGTCTTTGGTGACCAGCACCACGGGCAGCTTGGGTTCGCGCGCGTGCAAGTCGATCAACTGGTTGATGATGATGTTGTCGTTCAGGTGTTCAGGAAGAATGATGTTCGGCTCGGCACGCTTGCTCATCAGAATTGACAGCAAACCCTTTGGCCCACTTTTGCCACGCTGGATCGGTACGCCAAGCTCGACGTCTTCAGGGCTGGCATCGCCCAGGGTCTTGTCGATCAGGCGAATCGCCTGACGGCATTCCGCAGCCACGCTGTGATGCCCGCTCTTGAGCTTGTCCAGCTCCTCAAGCACGGTCATCGGGATGGCAACGTGGTGTTCTTCGAAGTTAAGCAGGGCGTTTGGATCGTGAATCAATACGTTGGTATCGAGTACATAAAGGATTGGCTGGTTGGAGGAAGAACTACGTCCGTGATCATCCATACTCGGTCACCTTTGTGGGAGCCAGTCGACGCAATACCGTGACAGTGCTGCGCCTCGATGTGGCCACCGAATTCACCTGTTGGGACTCAAGTGAACTGCATCCATAGCTGGGTCTTGGAAGACGCCACCTGTGTTGCAGGTTTCGGCGGTCTGTCTTCGTAATACTCCAAAACCCATGACAGAAAAAAGTACTTTGACGTTTTTTTGAAGTTTATTTTTCAGAGTGACCAATAGCACTAGGCGGATGGCCATCACCCCGTTAAAGTCGGAAGTCCGCCTGCATCGAAATCTGCTCGAAAATCACCCCGACTTCCCCTCCTCCCCAATGATTCCGGGCTTTTTACGGTTTCAACGAAACGCGTCCTGACAGTCCTCCCAACCGATCCCGCTTTGCGCCGTTTGCGTGATAAGCCAGGGCATCGCCGTTTTGACGGCATCCTGCTTCACATTGAAGTTGATTACCCCGTGCCGCCACAGCAGCATCAGCGTCAACACGCGCTGCGCGCTCGGGTTGCCCTTGAGCTTGCCGGCGCCATCCTGGGCATCGATGTCCCACAACGCCACCTGCAAACCCTGAGCCTTGAAGAAGCCTTCGGCATCCGAACGACGCTGGCCATCGGGCGGGCGAAACAGCGGCATGTAATTCTCCGGCAGTTTGCTTTTGACCAGCTCGACGCTACGGCGCACCGAGTCCTGCCAGTCCTGCCAGTGGCTGTGGGAGCGAAACTCCCAGCCTTGCACGCCGATGCACTGCGTTGAGTACGTCGCTTGCAGACTGGCCACCGAGCGCTCGGCCAGACGCGCCTGGATGTCTTTGCCCAGCACGAAGAAGGTGCCACTCATGTTGGACTTGCGCAGGTACTCCGTAACCCAGCCAGTGTTGTCCGGCGTGACATTGGCGGCGCTGTCGAACGTCAGCAAAAACAGCCGGTCATGCATCTCGTCGCCGTTGCGCTCATAGTCGCCAAAACGATCGACTTCGCTGCTGCTCTGTGGAAACAGCGCAGCCTTGCGCAGTTGCTCGTCGAGGTATTGGGCGTGGAACAACCGGCTCGGCTCCGACCACTTTATGTAATAGCTGTCGTCGCTGACCTGAAACTTGGCCGCTTGCTGACGCAGGGTGTCCATGTCCTCAACGAGGAAACAGAACGAGGCATCCTGATCACAGCTCTGCTGGGCGAAGTTGTAGTTGGTGAGCAGGCGCTGCCACAGGCGCTGGCGCAGGTTGTTGACGGCCTCCAGATTGATCTTGCGCAGGCCCAGGCCTTGGGCCAGGCTCGCTTCATCCAGCGACTCGCTGGCGAGCAGTACGCGCGCGAACATGAGGATTTCGGCACGCGAGGCCACGTCGAACAGCGTCGGGCTGCTGAGCTGCTCCGGCCAGGTGCTGCGATCAAGCGTCGCCACATCGCCCGGTGCCGCCATGGCGCCGAAACTCAAGAACCAGGCCGATAATAGAAAAACGATACGCAATGGGATGTCTCCATAACAAAACCCGCGCGGCACTATAGCTGATCCGGTGCTGCCCACGATCTCCTGTAGGAGCGAGGCTTGCCCGCGAAGGCGGTGTATCAGTCTAATCATCAGTGATTGACAAACCGCCTTCGCGGGCAAGCCTCGCTCCTACAGGGGTTTATGCAAAACCACCGATCACCTATGACGCTGATAGCTGGAGTCAACCGGCCCAACCCCCTAGAATCGCGCCCACGATTAAAGGAGACGACTTCATGCTGATGGTGATTTCCCCCGCCAAGACCCTCGACTACGAAACACCGCCGGCGACCCAGCGCTTCACCCAGCCGCAATACCTCGACCATTCCCAGGAGCTGATCATGCAGCTGCGCGACCTGACGCCAGCGCAGATCAGTGAATTGATGCACGTCTCCGACAAGATCGGCGGCCTCAACGCCGCGCGTTTCGGCAGCTGGACGCCAGCCTTCACACCGGAAAACGCCAAGCAGGCATTGCTCGCCTTCAAGGGTGACGTGTACACCGGCCTCAACGCACAAACCTTCAGCGAAGCCGATTTCGATTACGCGCAACAGCACTTGCGCATGCTCTCAGGTCTGTACGGCCTGCTGCGCCCTCTGGATCTGATGCAACCGTATCGTCTGGAGATGGGCACCAAACTGGCGAATGCCCGTGGCAAGGATCTGTATGCGTTCTGGGGCACCCGGATCAGCGAATGGCTGAACGAAGCCCTGGCCGATCAGGGCGACGACGTGTTGTTGAACCTGGCCTCCAACGAGTACTTCTCGGCGGTCAAACGCAATGCCCTGAACGCGCGCATCATTAATACCGACTTCAAGGACCTGAAGAACGGCCAATACAAGATCATCAGCTTCTACGCGAAAAAAGCGCGCGGAATGATGAGTCGTTTTGTCATTGAAGAGCGCGTCAACGACCCGGCAGACCTCAAACAGTTCGATGTTCAAGGCTATCGTTACAGCGCCGAGCAGTCCAAACCGGACCATTTGGTATTCCTGCGCGATCACGCGCCAGAATAAGCACCCGGTTGGTGCACGACAGCGAAAAATCGTCGTGCGCCGCCGTCTGATCGTCCAACAATTCCCCGCCTTATTCGCCGATATATTGGCGCCAAAAAAACATCGCACAATTTTCTAACTATTGTTTCACTCGACTGTGATGATTTTTTTCAGTAGTGGCACTGAAAATTTTTATCGGTAGTGGCACAAAACTATCTGACGCGATAATAAGCCTATATATAAAGGGCCAAACGGCAAGTGCTATCAATCTGAAAGCAGTGCCATCTTTCTCAATATTTCAAGAAATTTCAGAATTCGCGATGGGCGGACTGGAACTATGTCCAAATGCGTAGCTCATACCACCGGTAACGATTCTCTCAATGCATGTACGAGATAACTTACGCAGAGAAGAGCGTCACGTAGCGAAGTTGTCACATTAACTTTTGCAGACTGGGTCTCTAATTTGGGCAACACAGAAAGGACAGGAGATACGCTGATCAATATCCCCTTCAAGGCCAAGGCAGCGCCCCTATAAACGTGCTCACCTGAGCACCCAACCGCTTGATTTACGGGCTTCTGGCCTGGCATCGAGCGCGCAAGACCTTTGCATTCTGTCTTCTGACCAGAAGATCGGCTGCATAACAGGGCACATCAGAATAATAAGGCCTAGTTGCGCACATCTTGAGTGCACTTATTTAGACACTCGGAACTTTGTATGCCTGCACGCGGCACTGTGGCGCCTGTAAGGCCGCACTTTGCGAGTGCACTATACCGCTGGACACCATTAACTCCGGCCATGTAATGGCTTGATAAACACAGAGGTAATTGCGATGCGCATCAGCATATTTGGTTTGGGTTACGTCGGCGCAGTATGTGCCGGTTGCCTGTCTGCACGGGGCCATGACGTCGTTGGCGTCGATGTTGCCAAAGACAAAATCGATATGATCAACGCCGGCCGTTCGCCGATCGTTGAACCGGGTCTGGGCGAACTTCTGAAGAAGGGTATCGAGACGGGCAAATTGCGCGGCACGACCAACTTCGCCGAAGCGATTCGCGACACCGACCTGTCGATGATCTGCGTCGGTACGCCGAGCAAGAAGAACGGCGACCTGGAACTGAACTACATCGAAGCCGTGTGCCGCGAGATCGGTTTTGTCCTGCGTGACAAGACCACCCGCCACACCATCGTGGTTCGCAGCACCGTTTTGCCGGGCACTGTCGCAAACGTTGTCATCCCGATCCTCGAAGACTGCTCCGGCAAGAAAGCCGGCGTTGATTTCGGCGTTGCAGTGAACCCTGAGTTCCTGCGTGAAAGCACCGCGATCGCCGACTACGACCTGCCGCCAATGACCGTCATCGGTGAGTTCGACAAAGCCTCGGGCGACGTTCTGCAATCGCTGTACGAAGAGCTCGACGCACCGATCATCCGCAAGGACATCGCTGTTGCGGAAATGATCAAGTACACCTGCAACGTGTGGCACGCCACCAAAGTGACCTTCGCCAACGAGATCGGCAACATTGCCAAGGCGTGCGGCGTCGACGGTCGCGAAGTGATGGAAGTGGTCTGCCAGGACAAGACCCTCAACCTGTCCCAGTACTACATGCGCCCAGGCTTCGCGTTCGGCGGTTCGTGCCTGCCGAAGGACGTGCGCGCCCTGACCTACCGCGCCGGTGCTCTGGACGTGGAATCGCCTTTGCTGAATTCGCTGATGCGCAGTAACGAGTCTCAGGTGCAGAACGCCTTCGACATCGTTTCCAGCCACGACAAACGCAAAGTCGCCCTGCTGGGCCTGAGCTTCAAAGCCGGCACCGATGACCTGCGCGAAAGCCCGCTGGTGGATCTGGCGGAAATGCTGATCGGCAAGGGTTACGACCTGAGCATTTACGACAGCAACGTCGAATACGCCCGTGTCCACGGCGCGAACAAGGATTACATCGAGTCGAAGATCCCTCACGTCTCGTCCTTGCTCAACGCCGACTTCGACGACGTGATCGCCAACTCCGACGTGATCATCCTCGGCAACCGTGACGAGAAATTCCGCGCCCTGGCGCAGAACGCTCCACACGGCAAGCAAGTCGTCGACCTGGTTGGCTTCATGTCCAAAGCCACCAGCGTCAGCGGCCGCACCGAAGGCATCTGCTGGTAACAAGCCGCTCCCTGTAGGAGCCAGGCTTGCCGGCGAATCACGCAACGCGGTGTGTCTCGCACACCGCCTTCGCGGGCAAGCCTCGCTCCTACGGTTTTTATGCCTGCCTTAACCCCATCGGGCCACCCCACAGGCTCGCCCGAGATAGAGACGGATGCAGATTATGCACAGGCTAAAGCACGGCCTACTTCAGGTCGCCGGTTGGCTGTTTTACTTAAGTTTATTGATGGGCATCGCCATGGCGTTGCCTGCGTCCACATTCGATTCCGATTCGAAGGACTTTATCTTCCTCATCGGTTTCATCGGCATCTGGCGCTACTCGATGGGCGCCACGCACTTTGTGCGTGGGATGCTGTTTCTGTACGTGGTCTACCCGCACCTGCGGCGCAAAGTGCGCAAGCTGGGTAAAGCGGCAGACCCGTCCCATGTGTTCTTGATGGTCACCAGTTTTCGTATCGACGCGCTGACCACCGCACAGGTCTACGCCTCCGTCATCCGCGAAGCGATCGACTGCGGCCTGCCGACCACCATGGTCTGCTCCATCGTGGAAATGTCCGATGAGAAGCTGGTGAAAAGCCTTTGGACGAAGATGAATCCGCCGGATCGGGTCAAGCTCGACTTCGTGCGCATTCCCGGCACCGGCAAGCGTGATGGCCTGGCCTACGGTTTCCGCGCCATCTCCCGCCACCTGCCGGACGACCGCGCCGTGGTGGCCGTGATCGATGGCGACACCGTGCTCGCCGAGGGCACCGTGCTCAAAACCGTGCCGTGGTTCCAGCTGTTCGGCAATGTCGGCGGCCTGACCACCAACGAGTTCTGCGAAGTGCGCGGCGGCTACATCATGAGCGAGTGGCACAAACTGCGATTCGCCCAGCGCCACATCAACATGTGCTCGATGGCCCTGTCCAAGCGCGTGCTAACCATGACCGGCCGGATGTCGGTATTCCGCGCGACCGTGGTCACCAACCCGGACTTCATCGCCGACGTGGAAAGCGACTCGCTGCAACACTGGCGCCTGGGCCGCTTCAAGTTCCTGACCGGTGACGACAAGTCGAGCTGGTTCAGCCTGATGCGCCTGGGCTACGACACGTTCTACGTGCCGGATGCCGCGATCCACACCGTGGAACACCCGCCGGAAAAAAGCTTTATCAAGGCCAGTCGCAAACTGATGTTCCGCTGGTACGGCAACAACCTGCGCCAGAACGCCCGCGCCCTGGGCCTGGGGGTTAAACGCCTCGGCTTGTTTACCTCGGTGGTGCTGTTCGATCAGCGCGTGTCGATGTGGACCTCGTTGCTGGGCCTGACGGTCGCGATCATCGCGTCCTTCAAGTACGGCACCGCGTTCATCCTGGTGTACCTGCTGTGGATCGGCATTACCCGCCTGATCCTGACCGTGCTGCTGTCGTTGTCCGGTCACCGGATCGGCCCGGCCTACCCGGCGATTCTCTATTACAACCAGATCGTTGGCGCGCTGGTGAAGATCTACGTGTTCTTCCGCCTCGACCAACAGTCCTGGACTCGCCAGCCCACTTCCCTGACCCGTGATCTCGCCAGCTTTCAACGTTGGTTCAACACTTGGTCGTCTCGGACCATGACCTTCTCCGCCGGCAGCATCTTTGTTGCCGTGCTGCTGATGATGGTCTGACCGCCCCCTTATTGAATTAACCAGGAAAACGCCCCTATGAATACCGCCGTCAACGCCAACGTAGTGCATGAGTCAGAAGCCCAGCGCCAACACGCCCGAGTGAAAATCCCGGCCAAGCTGCGTTTCTATGGTCCTGACCGGACCCCGGTTGAAGCTCGAGTGATCGACCTCTCCGCTGGCGGCCTGGCCTTCAATGCCGGTCAGCTGCCGCTGAAAACCGGCGATGTGTACAAGGCGCGCCTGCAATTCGTCATCGATAACCTCGGTCTGGCCATGGACGTGGAATTGCTGATCCGCTCCGTCGACCGCCAGACCGGCCGCATCGGTTGCCAGTTCCAGAACCTGGAGCCCCAGGATATTTCCACCCTGCGTCACCTGATCACCTCGCACCTGGCCGGCGACATCGTCAGCATGGGTGAAGTGCTGGCCACCCTGCAGCGGGACAACTTCACCAAGGCGCGCAAGATGAAGGACGGCGGCCACGGCATGACCGCGTTCGGTCGTCTGCGTGCCGTGACCTTCAGCTTCGCGATTTTCCTCGTCGGCCTGGCGGCGTTCGGTTTCATCTTCAAGTCGGTGTACGGCATGTACTTCGTCAGCCACGCCCAGGCAGGCCTGGTCAGCGTGGCAGGCATGAACATCACCATGCCGCGCGACGGCACCGTGCAAAGCCTGATCAAGGCTGACGGCGTTGCCGCCAAAGGCGCGCCGCTTGCAACGTTCAGCACCAGCATGCTCGATGTGCTCAAGGGTCATCTTGACGACAATCAACTGCAACCGGCCAAGGTCGAAGAGCTGTTCGGCAAGCAAATGACCGGCACCCTGACCTCGCCGTGCGATTGCACCGTGGCCCAGCAACTGGTCGCCAACGGTCAGTACGCCAGCAAAGGCGACGTGATCTTCCAACTGGTGCCGCGCAACAGCGAAGCCAATGTTGAAGCGCGCTTCTCCTATCGCCAGTTCGGCGATGTGCTGCCAGGCAGCACGGTCAGCTTCCAGATCGCCGGCGAAGACAAAACCCGCAGCGGCAAGATCGTCAGCAGCACCAGCCTGAAAAGCGCCGACCTTTCCTCCGACATCCGCGTGCTGATCCAGCCAGACGAGCCGCTCGACAGCAAGTTCGCCGGTCGCCCGGTTGAAGTGAACAGCACCCGTGGTCCGAACCTGAACTGGCTGATCGACAAAGCCATGGCCGCCGGTATTTAAGCAGAGGACATGCCCGTGACTAGCCCACTCAGAATCCTGCCAGTCCCGCTGACTCTGGCCATGGCAATCGCCCTGGCCGGATGCGCCGGCCTGCCCGACCAGCGTCTGGCCAACGAAGCCCTCAAGCGCGGCGACACCGCGCTGGCGGCGCAGAACTATCAGCAACTGGCAGACCTGGGTTACAGCGAAGCACAGGTTGGCCTGGCCGATATCCAGGTCGATAGCCGTGATCCGGCGCAGATCAAGCAGGCCGAGGCGACTTACCGCGCCGCGGCCAGCGTCTCGCCGCGGGCCCAGGCTCGCCTGGGTCGTCTGCTGGTGGCCAAACCCGGCTCCACCGAAGCCGAACAGCACGAAGCCGAAGGCCTGTTGAAGAAAGCCACTGCCGCAGGCGAAGGCAACACCCTGATCCCGCTGGCGATGCTGTACCTGCAATACCCGCACAGTTTCCCCAACGTCAACGCGCAACAGCAGATCAGCCAATGGCGCGCCGAAGGCAAGCCGGAAGCGGGCCTGGCCCAAGTGCTGCTCTATCGCACCCAGGGCACTTACGACCAGCACCTGGACGAAGTGGAAACCATCTGCAAAGCCGCGTTGAACACCACGGACATCTGCTACGTCGAACTGGCCACGGTCTATCAGAAACAGGCCAAGCCTGAGCAACAGGCCGAACTGATCAAGCAGATGCAAGCCGCTCACGCTCGCGGCACGGTGACCGCTCAACGTGTCGACAGTGTGGCTCGCGTGTTGGGCGATGCGAACCTGGGCAAGACCGACGAGAAAACCGCTCAGTCGCTGCTCGAAGGCATCGCTCCGGGCTACCCCGCTTCCTGGGTCAGCCTCGCGCAATTGCTCTACGACTTCCCGGAACTGGGCGACGTCGACACGATGATGAAGTACCTGGACAACGGCCGCGCCGCCGACCAGCCGCGCGCCGAACTGTTGCTGGGCAAGCTCTACTACGAAGGCAAAATGGTGCCGGCCGACGCGAAGGCCGCCGAAGAACACTTCAAGAAAGCCGTCGACCGAGAAGTGGCCGCCGATTACTACCTCGGCCAGATCTACCGTCGCGGTTACCTGGGCCAGGTCTATTCGCAGAAAGCACTGGACCACTTGCTCAAGGCTGCGCGTAACGGCCAGAACAGCGCCGACTTCGCCATTGCCCAACTGTTCTCCCAAGGCAAGGGCACCCGGCCCGACCCGCTTAACGCTTACGTCTTCAGCCAATTGGCCAAGGCGCAGAACACCCCGCAAGCCACCGAGCTTGCACAAACACTCGAAGCCCAACTGCCGCCTGCCCAGCTCGCCGAGGCCAAACGCCTGTTGAAACAAGAACAGGACGTTCGTGGTGCCTTGAGCCAGAACACGCTGGAACTGCATGCCCTGCAAGAAGAAGACGGCGAGGAATCCCTATGAAGTTGAATCCATTCGTGAAGGCCGGTATTGGCCTGTCATTCGCCCTCTTGTGGTCGTGCCCGACCCTGGCGGCCCTGACTGAAAGCAAGAACTACGGCCTTGACGTGAAAATCACCGCCCAGTCCGAAGACGATACCGACCTGGGTACGGCGAGCGGCGGCGACGTCAATGGCGTCGGTCTCGACCTGCGTCCATGGATCTACGGCGAGAGCGGCGCGTGGAGCGGTTATGCGATGGGTCAGGCCGTGACGTCTACCGACATCATCGAGACCGATACCCTGCAGCAGTCCGACAGCGACGGCACCCAGGCCACCGACAACGGTGATCGCAAGAGCAAGAAAAACTACCTGGCGATGCGCGAGTTCTGGGTCGGCTACAGCGGCCTGACGCCGTACCCTGGCGAGATCCTCAAGCTCGGTCGCCAGCGCCTGCGCAACGACGACGGCCAATGGCGCGACACCAACATCGAAGCCCTGAACTGGACCTTCGACACCACTCTGTTGCGCGCCAACGCCGGTGTCGCCGAACGCTTCAGCGAGTACCGCACCGACCTCACCGAACTCGCGCCCAAAGACAAGGATCGCCTGCACGCCTACGCCGATGCGGCGTATCAGTGGACGCCGGGCAACTGGGTCGGCATTCGCGGTCATCACACCCACGATGACGGCAAGCTTGACTATCCAGAGCCAGGTGTTCCCGCCGATTCTCTGGACAAGAAAGAGAACGGCGACATCAGCTGGATCGGCCTGACCGCCGACAGCGATGCCTACAACTGGCGCAACACCAACACCGTCAATTACTGGGGCAGCGTCACCGGCATGAGCGGCGACCGCGACACGGTCAACCCGCTGAACGCCGATGGCACCCCACCAGCCCAAGCCAAGACCAGCGGCAACGTCGATGGCTGGGCGACTGACCTGGGCGTGCGTCTGCGCCTCGATCCGCAATGGCAAGTCGGTGCAGCCTATGCCCGCGCCAGTGCCGATTACGAACAGAACGGCCTGGAAAGTAACCGCTCGAACTACACCGGTACCCGTTCCCGTGTTCACCGTTTCGGCGAAGCCTTCCGCGGCGAAATGAACAACATGCAGACCGCGACGTTGTTCGGTTCGTGGATGCTCAACGACGAATACGACGCCAGTGTGATCTACCACAAATTCTGGCGTGTCGACGGCAACAAGCCAGTCGGCAGCAACGGCATCAATGCCGTGCAGAACGACACCGACGACGTGACCGGCGCCGTGCTCTCCAGCACCTCCCTGCCGCTGGAAGATGGCAACAAAGACCTCGGCCAGGAAATGGACGTGGTCGTCACCAAGTACTTCAAGCAAGGCCTGCTGCCGGCCTCCCTGAGTCAGTCGATCGATGAGCCTTCGGCCCTCGTGCGTTTGCGTGGCGGTGTGTTCAAGCCGGGCGACGCGTATGGCAAAGGCGTCGACTCGTACATGCACCGCGCGTTTATCGACGTGATCTGGCGCTTCTGATGCGAACCGCGAAGGGAGTTCCTCACATGACCAGTCCGAAGAGAGGCTCGTTGACCTTGCTGGCCGGCGCGATGCTGCTGGCCAGCTCGGCGGCCTTCGCCACCGCGGAGCCGGCCGCACCCGTGCAGAAAGGGCAGCCGGCGACCATTGCCAAAGGTCTGCAACAGGCCAAGACCTACACTGTCAGCAGCGCACCGACCGAGCCACTGGAACTGGCTGCGCCGAAACTGCCGGACACCTCCGGATACACCGCCGAAGCCATCGCCGCGAAAATCGTGCGCACCAAGGCTGGCAAAATCAGCGTGCGCCGGATGATGCAGGAAAACGCCCTGAAGGACTTCATCGGCGGCGACAACAAGATGGCTGAATGGGTGGTGCGTCAGCACGGCATCCCGCAGGCGATCTTCGTCGACGACGGCTACATGAACCTCAAGGATCTGGCCAAGAAGCTGCCCAAGCAGTACTTCAGCGAAACCTCGCCGGGCGTGTTCCTGGCGAAGTTGCCAATCGTGGTGGGCGAGAAAGGCATCCTGGAAATCGACAAGCAGACCCAGGAGCTGCGCCTGTCCCAAGAGGCCGGTTCGTTCCTGGTCAACGACGGCCAGTTGTTTGTGCGCGATACCAAAATCACTGGCTGGAGCGAGAAGGCAAACGGCCCGGCGGCCTTCAAGTCGCCGAAGGAATTCCGTCCGTTCATGCTGTCCTGGGGCGGCACCGAGACCTACATCGCCAACAGCAAGATCGCCAGCTTCGGCTACGCCAACAGTAAGTCCTACGGCGTGAGTATTTCCCAATACACGCCGAACATGGCCAAGGTGCTCAAGCGCCCTGAACCGACCGGCTGGATCGTCGGCTCCGAGTTCTTGGACATGTGGTACGGCTTCTACTGCTACGAAACCCGCGACTTCGTGGTCAAGGGCAACACCTACAAAGACAACATCGTCTACGGCATTGACCCGCATGACCGTTCCCACGGTCTGATCATCGCCGACAACACCGTTTTCGGGACCAAGAAGAAGCACGGGATCATTATTTCCCGTGAGGTCAACGACAGCTTCATCTTCAACAACCGCAGCTACGACAACAAGTTGTCGGGCCTGGTGATCGACCGTAACAGCGTCAACAACCTGATCGCCTACAACGAGATCTACAAGAACCACACGGACGGCATCACCCTCTACGAGAGTGGCGACAATCTGATTTACGGCAACAAGGTGATCAGCAACCGTCGCCACGGCATCCGTATTCGTAACAGCGTGAACATCCGTCTCTACGAAAACCTCGCCATGGCCAACGGCCTGACCGGAGTCTACGGCCACATCAAGGACCTGAGCGACACCGATCGGGACATCAAGCTCGACCCGTTCGACGCCCAGGTCTCGCTGATCATCGTCGGCGGCGAACTGGCCGGCAACGGCAGCGGACCGCTGTCCATCGACTCGCCGCTGAGCGTCGAGTTGTATCGCGTGTCCATGCTCGCGCCGACCAAATCCAGTGGCATCAGCTTCAACGGGATTCTTGGCGAGCGCCAGGATGAAATTCTCGACCTGCTGGTGCGCCAGCAGAAAGCCGTGCTGATCGACCCTGTCGAACGCCAGACCGAAATGCAGGACTGAGGATAATTTTATGCACCCACACTTGATCAAATTACTCAGCCTGTCGGCCCTGACCGCCGGCATTCTCGCGGCCAGCGCCGGCGTCCGTGCCGATGAAGCCAAAGCACCGGCCTTCAGTGCCGAACCGTGCTGCAACCTGTGCCCCGCAGCCCACGACGCGAAGAACTACACCACGCGCTATCAGCAGAACTTCACCACGCTGGTGCAGGCTCAGGGCGACTGGTTGTTCCGTACCCAGGAAGACTTGCGCACCGAATTCGACACCACGCCCGCCGGCTACAAACGCATGAAAGAGTTGCACGATGCGTTCAAGAGCAAAGGCATCGAACTGGTCGTCGTTTACCAGCCGACCCGTGGCCTGGTGAACCGCAACAAGCTCAATCCGGAAGACAAAGCCAAATTCGATTTCGACAAGGCATTGAAGAACTACAAGACCATGCTCGGGCGTTTTGCCGCCATGGGTTATGTGGTTCCGGACCTGTCGCCGCTGACCAACGAATCGCTGCCCGACACCTTGCCGGCCCACGACTTCTACTTCCGCGGCGACCAACACTGGACGCCGTATGGCGCCCAGCGCACGGCGAAAATCGTCGGCGAGAAAATCAAGCAATTGCCTGAGTTCGCTGACATTCCCAAGCGCGAATTCGAGAGCCATAAGTCGGGTCGCATGGGCAAGACCGGAACATTACACAACATGGCCGGTCAACTCTGTGGCACCAGCTACGCGATCCAGTACATGGATCAGTTCACCACCGAGCCCAAGGGCGAAGCAGCTGACGGCGACCTGTTCAGTGACTCCGGCAATCCAGAGATCACCCTGGTCGGTACCAGCCACAGTGGCAAGAACTACAACTTCGCCGGTTTCCTCGAAGAGGCCATCGGCGCCGACATCCTCAACGTGGCGTTCCCCGGCGGTGGCCTGGAAGGTTCGATGCTGCAGTACCTGGGCAGCGAAGAGTTCCAGACCAAGCCGCCGAAGATTCTGATCTGGGAATTCTCGCCGCTCTATCGCCTCGACCAGGAAACCATCTACCGCCAGATGATGGCGCTGCTGGACAACGGTTGCGAAGGAAAGGATGCACAGATGACCGGCAGCACCACGTTGAAACCGGGCAAGAACGAATTGATGGTCAACAGCAAGAACCTGAACCTGCAAAACGGCAGTCACCAGGTCGACATCCGCTTCGCCGATCCGTCGGTGAAAACTCTGCAAGCCACCCTCTGGTACATGAACGGTCGCCACGAGGACATCAAAATCGAAAAACCGGAAACTTCCGACACCGACGGGCGCTTTGCCTTTGAGTTGCGTACGGACGAAGACTGGGCCACGCAGAATCTGCTGGCCGTCGAAATCCAGGGCCCTGAAGCGGGTGCCACGCCACAGAAAGTCGAAGCGAAAATCTGCAAACGCAACGTGTTCCCTGGCGCTGGGCAGCGTACCGCCCAGACCGGGCAATGAGGCAACTATGCAAACCCGAACTTTGAAAAGATTGATCGCACCGTCCCTGTTGAGCCTGGCCATGTTTGCCGGTGCGACTCAGGCCGCCGCGCCACTGCGCCCGCCACAGGGGTACTTCGCGCCGATTGAAAAAGTCAAAACCGGCGACAAGAGCGAAGGCTGTGACGCCATGCCGACGCCGTACACCGGCTCGCTGCAATTTCGCAGCAAATACGAAGGCTCCGACAAGGCCCGTTCGACCCTGAACGAAGCCTCGGAAAAAGCCTTCCGCGACACCACGGCCGACATCACCAAGATTGAGCGCGGCACCAGCAAGCGCGTGATGCAGTACATGCGTGACGGTCGTCCGGAACAACTGGAATGCACGCTGAACTGGTTGACCGCCTGGGCCAAGGCCGATGCGTTGATGTCCAAGGACTTCAACCACACCGGTAAGTCCATGCGCAAATGGGCATTGGGCAGCATGGCGTCTTCCTACATTCGCCTGAAGTTCTCCGACTCGCATCCGTTGGCGAACCATCAGCAAGAGTCGCAATTGATCGAAGCCTGGTTCAGCAAAATGGCCGATCAGGTGGTCAGCGATTGGGACAACCTGCCGCTGGAAAAAACCAACAACCACTCGTACTGGTCCGCCTGGTCGGTGATGGCAACGTCCATCGCCACCAACCGCCGCGACCTGTTCGACTGGGCGGTGAAGGAATACAAGGTCGGCGCCAATCAGATTGACGCCCAGGGTTTCCTGCCCAACGAACTGAAGCGCCAGCAACGCGCCCTCGCCTACCACAACTACGCCCTGCCGCCGCTGGCGATGATCGCCAGTTTCGCTCAGGTCAACGGTGTGGACTTGCGTCAGGAAAACAACGGCGCATTGAAACGCCTGGGTGATCGAGTGCTCGCGGGTGTCGAAGACCCGAGCAGCTTCGAGAACAAGAACGGTAAAGAACAGGACATGACCGACCTGAAAGAGGACTCGAAATTCGCCTGGCTCGAACCGTTCTGCACGCTCTACACCTGCTCGCCGGATGTGCTCGAGAAAAAACACGAGATGCAGCCGTTCAAGACCTTCCGACTCGGGGGTGACCTGACCAAGGTCTACGACCCGGCGAATGAGAAAGGCAAAAAAGGCTCCTAGAGCCAAACGCAGAACCCCTGTAGGAGCGAGGCTTGCCCGCGAAGGCGGTCTGACATTCACCAATGATGTCGACTGACACTCCGCCTTCGCGGGCAAGCCTCGCTCCTACAGGGACCGCGCGTGGATTTGAATGCAATACATCCCCCAGTTTTCGGTGGGGGGTTTGGGGGGGCCGTTGGCCCTTGACTGTTGGTTAAACATGGAGAGACCGGGATGGTATTTTCATCCAACGTGTTCCTGTTTTTGTTCTTGCCGATCTTTCTCGGCATGTACTACTTAAGCGGAATACGCTATCGCAACCTGCTGCTGCTGCTCGCCAGCTACGTGTTCTATGCCTGGTGGCGTGTGGACTTCCTTGCGCTGTTCGCAGCCGTCACGTTGTGGAACTATTGGATCGGCCTCAAAGTCGGTGCCGCAGGCGTTCGGACCAAACCGGCTCAACGCTGGTTGCTCCTGGGCGTGGGCGTCGACCTGTGCATCCTCGGCTACTTCAAGTACGCCAACTTCGGCGTCGACAGCATCAACGCGATGATGACCTCCGTTGGTCTGTCGCCGTTCATCCTGACCCACGTGCTGTTGCCGATCGGGATCTCGTTCTACATCTTCGAGTCCATCAGCTACATCATCGACGTCTACCGTGGTGACACCCCGGCGACCCGCAACCTGATCGACTTTGCGGCGTTCGTGGCGATCTTCCCGCACTTGATCGCCGGCCCTGTGTTGCGTTTCCGTGACCTGGCCGACCAGTTCAACAACCGCACCCACACCCTCGACAAGTTCTCCGAAGGTGCCACGCGGTTCATGCAGGGTTTCATCAAGAAAGTCTTCATCGCCGACACACTGGCGGTGGTGGCCGACCATTGCTTCGCCTTGCAGAACCCGACCACGGGGGATGCCTGGCTCGGAGCACTCGCCTACACCGCGCAGTTGTATTTCGACTTCTCCGGTTACAGCGACATGGCCATCGGACTGGGCTTGATGATGGGTTTCCGCTTCATGGAAAACTTCAAACAGCCGTACATCAGCCAGTCGATCACCGAGTTCTGGCGTCGCTGGCACATCAGCCTGTCGACCTGGTTGCGTGACTACCTGTACATCACGCTGGGCGGCAACCGTAAAGGTACGCTGATGACCTATCGCAACCTGTTCCTGACCATGCTGCTCGGTGGTCTGTGGCACGGCGCGAACATCACCTACATCATCTGGGGCGCCTGGCACGGCATGTGGCTGGCAATTGAAAAAGCGCTGGGCCTGAACACCTCGCCACGCAGCATCAACCCGATCCGCTGGGCACTGACTTTCCTGCTCGTGGTCATGGGCTGGGTGATCTTCCGCTCGGAAAACCTGCACGTCGCCGGTCGCATGTACGGCGCGATGTTCAGCTTCGGCGAATGGTCGTTGTCGGAACTCAACGCGGCCAGCCTCACCGGCCTGCAAGTGGCGACCCTGGTGGTGGCGTACATGACCCTGGCGTTCTTCGGCATCCGCGACTTCTACAGCAACCTGCCGCCTGAGAAGACCAAGCCTGCGGTGAACGTCGAGGCCGATGGCCCGGCCGCTGCCCAGCCTGGAATGATCAAAGCCGTACCGGGCGACAACCCGGCCAGCATCCACGAGCCTGGCTACACCGTCGGCGTTGAAGCCACCGTGCAACCGGCTTACTGGACGGCGGACTGGTCGCGCTACGTGATGCGCACGCTGGTACTGGTGCTGTTCATTGCCTCGATTTTCAAACTCTCGGCGCAAAGCTTCTCGCCGTTCCTTTACTTCCAGTTCTGAGGGATCTGACCATGACCCGCTCATTACGTATCTTCTACATCGCCCTGTTCATGGTGACCCTGCTGGTGCTGGGCCTGTGGTCGACGCGCAGTTTCTTCGGCTTCAGCACGAACGCCGATGCGACGGTGCTCAACGGCCGCTGGGCCAAAGCCGTGGAAACCCATTACGACGAAGAGTTCCCGATCAAGCGCCTGGGCACCAACCTTTGGGCCGCGCTGGATTTCAAACTGTTCAACGAAGGTCGTCCGGGCGTCGTGCTCGGTCGCGATCAGTGGTTGTACAGCGATGAAGAGTTCAACCCGATCGTCAACGAAGAGTTGAACCTGCAAGGCAACTACGCGCTGGTCGAAGGCGTGCGCCAGGAACTCAAAGCCAAAGGCGTGAAACTGGTGATGGCGATCGTGCCGGCCAAGACCCGCCTGTACCCGGAACACCTGGGTGAAGTGAAGCCTTCGAGCATTCACGCCAACCTCTATGAAGACTTCCACGCTCGTGTGGCGGCCAACAAGATCATCGCACCCGACCTGTTCGGCCCGATGTTGAAAGCCAAGCTCGACGGTCAGCAGGTGTTCCTGCGCACCGACACCCACTGGACCCCGGAAGGCGCGCAAATCGCCGCCGAGACCCTGGCCAAAACCATTGCCGAGAAAACCCCGCTCAGTGGCGAGCCGCAACGCTTCGTCACCGAACCTGCGGAGAAAGTCACGCACAAGGGCGACCTGCGGTTGTTCCTGCCGCTGGACCCGCTGTTCGAAAACCTGATGCCGAAGACTGAACCGTTGCAAAAGCGCAACACCGTGGTGGCGCAAGACCAGCCTGCCGGTGATGACGCGCTGTTCGCCAATACCGAAGTGCCGGTGGCCCTGATCGGCACCAGCTATAGCGCCAACCCAAACTGGAACTTCGTCGGCGCGCTGAAACAAGCGCTGAACAGCGACGTAGTCAATTACGCCGAAGACGGCCACGGCCCGATTCTGCCGATGCTCAGCTACCTGAAAAGTGATGCTTTCAAGAACAGCCCGCCACAGGTGCTGATCTGGGAGTTTCCTGAACGTTATCTGCCTGTGAACAACGAAATCGGCGACGCCGACCCGCAGTGGGTCGCAGAGCTCAAAGAAGCCGGCGCCCGCCAACAAAACGTAGCCGCAAACACTAAATCCGAGACGCCCGACCGGGCGCAAAACTGAAAGAGAGAGGTACTACCATGACTTTCACTACTACTCCTCGCCGTCTCGCCAAGACCTTCGCACTCGTTGCTGGCATGAGCGTGTTGTCGATGTCCGCCTTCGCTGGCGACGCCGCACTCTACGGCCCGACCGCACCGAAAGGTTCGAGCTTCGTACGTGTCTACAACGCCGGTAACGCTGAAGTCAGCGCCACCGTCGGCAGCACCAACCTGGCCGAAGTCGCGCCGCTGTCCAGCACCGACTTCAGCTTCATGCCGGGCGGCGACTACAGCGCCAAGGTCGGTAGCCAGACCCTGCCGGTGAAACTGGCCGGCGACCACTATTACACCTTGGTCAACAACGCCAGCGGCGCGCCACAACTGATCGAAGAGCCGCCGTTCAAGAACAAGCAGAAATCCCTGGTTCGCGTACAGAACCTCAGCGACAAGGCCCTGACCCTGAAAACCGCTGATGGCAAGACCGAAGTGGTTCCGTCCGTAGCGGCCAAAGGCCGTGGCGAACGTGAAATCAACCCGGTCAAAGTCAGCCTGGCCCTGTACGACGGCGCCACCAAAGTCGGCGACGTCAAACCGGTTGCCCTGGAACGCGGTGAAGCCGCCGTGCTGTACGTCACCGGTAAAGGCAGCAGCCTGTCGCCAGTCTGGGTAAAACGCCCGGTTTCGACGCGCTAACACATTTGCCCGGTTGACCATTTCCCTGTGGGAGCCGGGCTTGCCCGCGATGCAGACGACTCGGTGCAGCAGACAGACCGAGGTGATGCCATCGCAGGCAAGCCAGCTCCCACAGGGACCGAGGTGTCAGTCGGGATACGGAATAAGAACAAGAGTGAAACGACAGAACGCAGTAGCTCTGAACCATTCGATTTTCAAGGAGTAACAACATGATTCCGGTGATCTTGTCAGGTGGTAGCGGCTCACGTCTTTGGCCGCTTTCGCGTAAGCAATTCCCTAAACAGTTCCTCGCCCTGACCGGCGAACACACGCTGTTCCAGCAAACCCTGGAACGCCTGGTGTTTGAAGGCATGGACACCCCGATCGTGGTCTGCAACAAAGACCACCGCTTCATCGTCAATGAGCAGCTGAGCAACCGTAAACTGGAAACCCAGCGCATCCTGATGGAACCGTTCGGCCGCAACACGGCGCCGGCCGTGGCCCTGACCGCGATGATGCTGGTCAACGAAGGTCGTGACGAGTTGATGCTGGTGCTGCCGGCCGACCACGTGCTGGATGACCAGAAAGCCTTGCAACGTGCGCTGGCCCTGGCCACCGTCGCTGCGGAAAATGGCGAAATGGTGTTGTTCGGCGTACCGGCCACCAAACCGGAAACCGGTTACGGCTACATCAAGTCGACCGCCGACTCGCTGCTGCCCGAAGGCGTCAGCCGTGTCTCGCACTTCGTCGAAAAGCCTGACGTCAAACGCGCCACCGAGTTCGTCCAGTCCGGCGGCTACTTCTGGAACAGCGGCATGTTCCTGTTCCGCGCCAGCCGTTTCCTGGAAGAGCTGAAAAAGCACGACCCGGACATCTACGACACCTGCCTACTGACCCTTGAGCGCAGCGAGCAAGATGCCGACACCATCACCTTCGACGAAGCCACCTTCGCCTGCTGCCCGGACAACTCCATCGACTACGCGGTGATGGAAAAAACCCAGCGCGCCTGCGTCGTACCGCTGACTGCCGGCTGGAGTGATGTCGGTTGCTGGGCGTCGCTGTGGGAAGTGAATGAAAAAGACCTCAACGGCAACGTCACCAAAGGCGACGTGGTCATCCAGGACAGCAAAAACTGCATGATTCACGGCAACGGCAAACTGGTGTCGGTTATCGGCCTGGAAAACATCGTGGTCGTCGAAACCAAGGACGCCATGATGATCGCCCACAAGGACTCGGTCCAAGGCGTGAAACAGATGGTCAACACCCTCAACGAACAGGGCCGCAGCGAAACCCAGAACCACTGCGAAGTCTATCGTCCGTGGGGTTCCTACGACTCGGTGGACATGGGCGGCCGCTTCCAGGTCAAGCACATCTCGGTCAAACCGGGCGCGTGCCTGTCCCTGCAAATGCACCACCACCGCGCCGAACACTGGATCGTGGTCAGCGGCACCGCCGAAGTGACCTGCGACGAAAACGTGTTCCTGCTCTGCGAAAACCAGTCGACCTACATCCCGATCGCTTCGGTTCACCGTCTGCGCAACCCGGGCAAGATTCCGCTCGAGATCATCGAAGTGCAATCGGGCAGCTACCTGGGCGAAGACGATATCGAGCGGTTTGAAGATATCTACGGTCGCTCCACCCCGGTTGAACGCGGCGTGTCGGTGAAAACCATCGCGCAATAATCGTTAAGTGAAACCAGAAGCCCTCGTCCAGTCCGCTGCGTTTTCCCTATCCGCAGCGGGTTGGGCGGGGGCTTTTTTGCTTGATCATGCTGCCTTTTTACCAATCGCTGGCATAGTTGTTTTTCTATGCCACGTTTTGACTTTTATCGAGCCCGGAATCTTTATCTCAAGGCTTCCACCAAACGCGTTATCAATTTGATTGAGTAACGCCTTCGAATCCATTCTTCCTACTTGTACGGGAGAAATCTCCGAATTCCCCAACAGTAGCGCCTTCAAATCTTTCAAACGTCCTTTCACCATCGGAACCTTGGACAGGTCCGAAGAATGCTTGGGATCCAGCACATCAGGGGAAGCAAAAAACTCTACTTTCTCGAAATCTGCCCCCAGTGCAGCTTTCATCGCCTCATCATCCTCAAGATCGTAATCGGCATAATGAGTCATGCCTCCAAGGAATTTACGCTCGTTCACCTCTCCATCTATCGCCAGGAGAAAAAAGGTAAAAGCGCTATTTCCGGCCTTCGTCCAGTCCTTTTCGTTTGTATTCCCTCCCTTTCCACCTAAAGTCTTCACTTGTTTATGTACGAGCGAAAAGTTTGACGATATTTCCGTAAACGGGGGCGCGTCGCCTTGAGTTCCAGAGACGGTGTAATGCCTCAATGTGAAGCGTCTGGTTTTAGTCTTTTCAAGCACTCCTGGTGATGCTTTAGTCGTTTTGAATTTCAATTTGTTATCCGTGATATCGGCCATCATCTGAAAAGGAAGGTTTCTGTCCGTTTCGCTATAGCCATCTTTGTAACTTTCAAAGATAGCCCCAGCGCTGTCCAAGGAGGTTTTGGACTTGGATTCTTTACCCTGTTCGTCAAAAAACGTTATCGGGTTGTTACGTACCATTCGATATAGATTTACTCCATCCACATCCCTCGCGGGGTCCGGATTAAGCCAACGGAACAACCAGGGCACGTAGTACCGAAAATCGTAGTAATAAAGCCCCGTCGCATCCCGCTCCTTGCCGGAATAGCGAATGGTTTTATAGTCGACGTCAATCACGTCCGCACCGGCAAACCAGGCTGTCTCACCGAAGGCATAGAAGACTTCCCGGCTGATGCTTTGCGCATCGTCGGTCAGTTCCACGGTGCAGGAGTTGAGGTGATCGACCAGGGTGTAGCGGTACTGATCGTTGACGCCGGACGGCGGAGCGCTTTCCCAATGCAACACCCGTACGGTATTCAGACCGGCCTGCGCGGTGATGACCTGAAGCACCTGACCGGTGCTGCTGTTGGTGCGAAGTTCCAATCCTTTTAAGTAACGCACTTCAGCCACTACGGTTCGGGCATTGGTCTGCAACGAGCGAATTTTGCGCACCCGCAGGCCAGCACCATCATAGAGATAGTGTTCACAGTCGTTGCGTCCGGAATCGCGTTCCACCGGGCAGACCGAGTGCAACTGATTACGCAAATCCCAGGTCAGTAAGCGCCCCTGATCCAGCTCCAGTAAATTGCCGTTGGCATCGAATGCGGCGGCGATATCTGCTTCGGTCGGCGGCACGCCGTTTCGCCAGGGCAGGCAGCGATTGCTGTAACGCGCGGCGGTCAGTTCACGGCCGGGGGTTTGTGCGCCGACATGTATCAGCTTCAGCAGGTTGCCGCCCTCGTCGTAGTGGTAGTGCTGCTGGTAATTGCTGACCGCCGCCGGATCAGTGCGACCGACCGATTCGGGCCCCTGGTTGGGACCGCCCGCCTCCCAGCCAAACGCCTGGATCAACTGATAGAGACTGTCGTAGATAAAGCGACTGACGGGATCGATACGCTGGTTGTTGAAGTAACGCACCGGCAGCGCCTTGTCTTCGATACTCAGCACGTTGCCCATCCGGTCATAGGTGTAGAACAGATGCTGCAGCAGTCCGGCTCGATCACTGTCCGCTAGCCGCTCCATCAGCCGACCATCCTCGGGGTCATACGTGAGCGTTGTTCGTACGCCGTTACCCGCCACTTCTTTGAGGGTCTGTCCGTCGGCGTTGTACTCGATCTCGCTGACCAGTGTTTGCCAAGTGGTTTTGCCGGCCAGCTTCAAGGCGCTTTGGTGCAGCCTGCCATCCAGAGTGAAGGCGAAGGCCTGGCAGTTCTGCCGGGCATCGACCGTTTCCAGCACATTTCCCTGCGGACCGTAACGCCACGTCGAAACGGCACTCTCGCCCGGCTCCAGCAGTTCTTGTCGATCGGCTATCGGTTCCAGCCAATCCGGTGCAACGGCGTCGAGGGTGAAGTGCTGAATGTGCCGGGTGCATTGACCGGTGATCGCAAACGCCTCAAACAGCACGGTCCCGCCGGGACTGTCCTGACGAATCAACTGCCCGCATTGGTTACGATCGCGGTTAGCCGGATCGGCACCACCATATTCCATACGTTCGGCACATTGGGATGGTTGCGTGGCGACATGCTCAAACACTGCCACGGGACGAAGCCGGTCGTCGTAGCGAATCTCGCGTCGGGTACCGCGACTGTCCCAGCCTTGCAGCACTTCATTGGCCTGGCCGAGAAGGCTGATCTGTGAGCCGGCATCGACACTGACCGTACAGACAGGATGACCGGTCAGCGAATGCACGGTCGTGAGATTGGCGGGCGTCATCGGATCTTGTTGCTGTAGCCGCCAGAGTCGTGGGTCCCACTGTTTTACCGCGACCCCAGCGGCATTGTGCAAGGTGCGGTTGATGCGAGCCTGGGCCGGGGCACCTTCGACCTCGCGCCAATAATCAACCGAACGAACCGGCAGCCCTCGCGGATCGACGGCGAACAATCGGGGTGTGTTGTAGTGCATTCCTACTGCCGAAGTCTGCATGCCGGTTCGTCTCTGTTTGCCTGCACTTATCTAACCGCTCGTGGTCAGGCACCGCTACTGTCAGAAATTACAGTACCGACCAATGGTGATCGCGGTTGATCCGTGAATGTCCATTCCCGCAGCCGTTCGGTAGGATGGTGGCCATGAGTTCAAGGAGCGTTCAAACATGTTCATCGGCGTGCTGCTGGTCATCACCTGGCTGATTTTATTACTGCGCTACCCGGCCAAGGCGTTGCCCGTCTCTGTGGCGGCCGCCATCGGCCTGGGTCTAGTGGCGACGTGGGTGATCTGGATGGACAACCGCGAGGTCAAGCAACTGGCGCGCCTGGAGTTGCGCATCATCTACGCGCCCGAACACTGCCCGGCGGACCGGCCATTGCAGCTGACCATGAACAACGGCAACGATGTGCCGCTGACCGAGTTGCGCTGGCGTGTCGCCGCGTATGCACCGGGCGATACGGTCAATCTGGCCGACAATCAATACGCCGCCCCACGCTATCGCGGCCCCGGCGAATTGCAGGCCGGCGCCAATTGGGAAGACTGCTTGCCCCTGCCGCCGCTGCGCCCCGGCTATCGCCCGCAAACCCTGGAGTTTCGCGCCGAGCGTTTGCAGGGTAGTTTCTCCGACTGATCCCCTTACTTCTTTTTGCACAAGGACCGCGCCATGCCCGTTGCGTTGATTACCGGTTGCTCCAGCGGCATTGGCCGCGCCCTCGCCGATGTGTTCAAAGGTGCCGGCTACGAAGTCTGGGCCAGCGCCCGCAAGGTTGAAGACGTGGCCGCGTTAGCCGCCGCCGGTTTCACTGCCGTGCAGCTGGACGTCAATGACGGCGCGGCGCTTGAACAGTTGAGCGAACGCATCAATCAGCAACATGGCGGCCTTGATGTGCTGATCAACAACGCCGGTTATGGCGCCATGGGGCCGCTGCTCGACGGCGGTGTGCCAGCCATGCAGCGGCAGTTCGAAACCAATGTGTTTGCGATTGTCGGTGTGACCCGCGCACTGTTTCCGGTGCTGCGTCGGGCCAAAGGGATTGTGGTGAACATCGGCAGCGTTTCCGGGGTGTTGGTCACGCCGTTCGCCGGTGCGTATTGCGCCTCGAAAGCCGCTGTCCATGCATTGAGCGACGCATTGCGCATGGAGTTGGCACCATTTGGTGTGCACGTAATGGAAGTGCAGCCGGGTGCGATCGAATCCAGCTTCGCCAAGAATGCCGGGCATGAGGCAGAGCAACTGATTACCGAGCAATCACCGTGGTTTCCACTGCGCGAAGGCATTCGTGCGCGGGCCAAGGCCTCTCAGGACAAACCGACGCCGGCCAAGGAGTTTGCCGAAGGTTTGCTCAAGGCTGTGCAGCAGGGCAAACCACCGCGTCTGATACGCCTGGGCAACGGCAGCCGGGCGTTGCCGTTGTTGGCGGGGTTGCTGCCTAAAGGGTTGTTGGAGGCGGGGTTGATGAAGCGGTTCGGGTTAAAGGGGCAACTCTAGGACCGCGTTATCGTTCTTCGCGGGCAAGCCTCGCTCCAGGCTCGCGTCGTTCGCAATATTTGCCCATCCCTGTAGGAGCGAGGCTTGCCCGCGAAGACGTCGGACCAGACGCTGCATAAATTCAGGAAACAACCATGACCGACTACACCGAATACTTCGACGAAGTGATCCAGGCCCATGTCGCCATCGAACAATGGCTGGCCGAGGACCAGGACGAGTCCGCGCTTGAACGCCTGCTGACCCGTTTTTCGCCACAGTTTTCCATGATCTCGCCATTGGGCCGGGTGCTGGATTTTGCGGCGTTGAACGAGTTGTTCCTGCTGGCAGGCGGAAGGAAGCTCGGCTTCAGGATTGAGCTCAGCGATTTACGGGGTGTCGCGCTGTACGACGGTGGCGCGGTGGTTGGCTATCGCGAGCAGCAGAAAGATGCGAGCGGCTTGCACTCTGATCGCCGGTCGACGGTGGTGTTTGAGAAGCAGGCCGGTGGCAAGGTGATTTGGCGGCATTTGCATGAGACGTTTTGCAAGGGCTGACACGGTCGCCTGATGTGGCTAGGGAGCTTGCTCCCTCGCCACAGGGTTACTCGCCAGCCGCAGATTTAACGACAACGGTACAGGTAATCCCCGCCGCCAACAGCACCCCCTCCGGTACTTCATCAATATGAATCCGCACCGGCACTCGCTGCGCCAGGCGTACCCAGTTGAACGTCGGGTTCACATCCGCAATCAGCTCGCGACTTTCCGGGTTATCCCGGTCGTAGATGCCGCGAGAAATGCTTTCCACATGCCCCTTCAACACTTCGCCGCTCATCAACTGCATGTCGGCCTTATCACCTACGCGCACGTGCGGCAGTTTGGTTTCCTCGAAGAAGCCATACACCCAGAACGAGTTCATATCGACCACGGCCATTTTCGCTTCGCCGATGCGCGCGTAGTCGCCGCGATGCACATTCAGGTTGGTGACATAGCCGTCCACCGCAGCACGGACCTCGGTGCGCTTGAGGTTCAGTTCAGCGGCTTCCAGTTGCGCCTGGGCATGCTGGTAATCGGCCAGAGCCGAGTCGGCGATATTGCTGGCGTCGTCGCGGTTTTCTTTAGAGATCACCAACGCATCCATGTCGGCGCGGCGATGGGCGTTGACCTTGCGCATCTCCCACGTTGACTTGCGTGAGGCCACCAGCGCCTGCGCCTGTTTGACCGCGATGCGGTAGTGCTCGGGGTCGATGCGCATCAGCAAGTCGCCCTTCTTCACCTGTTGATTGTCGCGTACCGGCACGTCCACCACTTCCCCGGTGACGTCGGCGGCGACGTTGATGATGTCGGCGCGCACCCGACCGTCGCGGGTCCACGGCGTGTCCATGTAATGCACCCAGAGGGTGCGGCCGATCCATATCGCGAGAGCCAGCACCAGCAGGGTGGCAAGCAGGCTGAAAAGCTTTTTCATGAGGAGCGTTCTCAACGGTAGACAGTCAGCGCCAGGGCGCCGAACAGACAGGTAAACAGGCTCAGGCGCAGCAGCGCCGGGTGCCAGAAAAAACGGTACAGGTCGAACCCGGACAGGAATCGGTCCAGCGTCCAGGCCAGCGCTGCGGCGATGAAAAACATCAGCGTCATGGTGGGCATGTACACGCCGTGGAAGGCGATTTCACGAGGCATGTTCAAGTCCTTGGGGTTTGGTTTCCACATATGCGGCAAGCGGTGATTGCGGGTCCAGCAGCGAGGTGCGAATGAAGTGCAGGTAGCTCTTCACCCGACGCAACGCGGAGGTGTCGAAGTGCGGCGCGAACGGTTCGTCGGTGGCTTGCACGCGGCTGATGGCATGGTCGACCGCGATCAATCCGCGCTCCAGATTGCTCTGGCTCGGTTGCAGAAACAGCCGCACCAGTGAGCGGCCCATCACGCGGATCGCCTGGCGCCACGGCTGGGATTCGGCGTAGGCCGGATGCACCGGCAGAATCGCCTGTTCCTTGCGCAATTCGATGATCGCGTGGCCGACTTCCAGCACCACGAACATCCAGCGCAGCAAGTCCCGTTGCACCTGCGGCTGACCTGCCGCGAGGCCGTAAGCCTGATGCAGCAAGTCCCGGGTACGGCTTTCGAAACTCGACGCCAGGCCCTTGAGCTTGCCGCTGATCGCATACACCACTTGCCCGCGCAAATCCTGTTCGAGTCGGCGCCACAACCAGCGGCTGTTCGGCGGCAAAATAATCGCCCCGGCCGCCGCGCACACCAGCATGCCGAGCACCATGGCGATGTAGTCGTTGATGAACGCGTAAGGGTTGTAGACGGTGAGGTTGTCCGGCACCGAACCGGTGCTGAAGAAGATCAGCAAGCCGAGTCCGACACCGGCGTATTGCGGCCGTGAAGTGAGGAACGAACCGAGCACGATCACCGGTGCGAGCATCACGCACAGCAATGGAAAACCGTCGATCCACGGGAAGATGAAAAACATCTCGACGAAGCCGATCAGTGCCCCAAGGAACGTCCCGCACGCCATCTGGAAGGCCATGCGTTTCGGGTTCGGCGTCGCGGCGGAAAGGCCGACAGTGGCAGCGGCGATCAAGGTCATCGTTGCCCCGCTCGGCCACGCCGTTGCCACCCAATAACTGCCCAGCACCACCAGAATGAACGCCGCGCGAATCCCCGATGCGGCCGAGGCCATCCAGTTGGTTTGCGGGGTGAACGGCTCGTCCCATTGTTCCCGCGCATGGCTGTGATCGGCCAGCGAAGCGTGGGTCTGTGCATAACTGTGCAACTCGTCGACGAAGCGATAGAGCAATTCGTAGGCGGTGTGGAAATCGAGCTGCTCGGCGTCGCTCGGATCGCTTTCCTGAAAGCTTGCCCGCAGGCTGCGAACCCGCGCAGGCAGGTTTTCCTTGTAGGTCGCCAATGCGCTGGCCAGACGTGCAGCGTCGGGGCTGGTCAAGGCGCGACCGCTGAAGCCGTCGAGCCATTCCGCCAGGTCCTGCAACCCCGGTTTGATCGCCGCCACCCCATGGTCGGCGCCGCTGCTGCGCAAGCGTTCGAGCAATTGGTGCAAGGCGTTGAACCGAGTGGTGATGCCCATGAATTCGCTGTTCAAGCGACTCAGTCGTCCGTTGCGTCGACGCATGTGCGGGTCTTCGAACACGGTGACGCTGCGCAGCCCCTCCAGCCCGACAGCTTCGGCGATAAAGCGCACGTTACTGGCTTCGAAAGCCTCCCGTTTGCTGCGACCGCGCAGGCCATCGGTGACGAACAAAGCGAACACGCCGAAGCGCTGATACAAAGCGTTGCGCATCGCCGCGCTGGCGGTTTGCGGCAGGATGGCGGCGCTGACCACGGTGGCGCAGAGAATCCCCAGGGAGATTTCCAGCACCCGCCAGACCGCCGCCATGAACGCGCCGTCCGGGTGGGCCAACGCAGGCAAGCCGACCATCGCGGCGGTGTACCCGGCGAGCACAGACCCGTAGGCGCGAAAGTTGCGATATCGCGCGGCACCGGCCGAGCAGAGGCCGACCCAGATCGCCAGCGAGCCGAGGAACAGTTCGGTGTTTTGGGCGAACAGGGCAATCAGCGCCACCATCACCGCCGACCCGGCCAAAGTCCCCAGAAAGCGATAAAAACTCTTGGCAAATACCTGACCGCTTTGCGGCTGCATGACAATGAACACGGTGATCATCGCCGTGCGCGGCTGCGGCAATTCCAGGCGCATCGCCAGCCACAGGGTCAGGAACGCGGCGATCAGCACCTTGAAAATGTAGACCCAGGTCACGCCGTCGCTGCGTGCCCAGTCGAAGAAACCCCGGCGCCACTCAAGGGAATACAGCCAGCGCAGAGGTGCGGGCGAGGGAGTCATTAGATCCTGCTCATTAGTTATGAAATTTCAATCAAGCGAAATCCTGTGGCGAGGGGATTTACCCCCGTTCGGCTGCGCAGCAGTCGCGAAACCGGTGAATGCGTTGTGCCTGAAAAAACGCGATGGCAGTTTTTGGGGCTGCTGCGCAGCCCAACGGGGGTAAACCCCCTCGCCACAAAGGCCGATGAATCTGAAACATCGTGTTCAATTCGAGAGGTTCTTAAGCAGGACCGGGGTTTTCGGTGCGGCGGTACGGCTGTCTTCCGGCACATCGTTCCCCGCACCCAGCCCGCCACCCAGCGCCGTCACCAGTTCGGCATGCGCACTCAGCCGCGCCGCCTGAACCTGCTGCTGAACCTGCTGCTGCTTGAACAACAAAGTCTGGGCGTTGAGCACGTTGAGGTAGTCGGTGAGGCCGCGCTGCCAGGCAATCATCGCGATGTCGTAGGTCTTCTGCGCAGTGGCCACCGACTCGGCGGCGAAGGTTTGCTGCTTGTCCATGGACTCGCGGCGGATCAACTGGTCGGAGATGTTTTTCAGCGCGTTGACCAGCGTCTGGTTGTACCTGGCCACGGCGATGTCATACCCGGCCGAGGCTTCGCCCAGTTCCGAACGCAAGCGACCGCCGTCAAAGATCGGCAGCGAGATCGCCGGGCCGACGCTGTAATTGAGTTTCTTGCCGGTCAAAAACTCCAGCGCACCGCCGCCGGTGGCCATGTACCCGAGGCTGCCGACCAGATCGACGTTGGGGTAGAAACCGGCGTGGGCGACATCAATGCCACGCGCCTGCGCCGCCACTTGCCAGCGACTGGCAACCACGTCCGGGCGTTGACCGAGCAATTGTGCGGGCAGCGCCGACGGCAGTTTCAGTGGTGCGGCCAACGACAGCGTGGGTCGTTGCAACTGCGCACCCTCGCCCGGGCCTTTCCCGGCGAGGGCTGCAAGTTGGTTACGGCTGAGGGCGATTTCTTCGTCCAGCGCATCGATCTGGCGATGGGTTTCCGGCAGCGGCGTTTCAGCCTGACTGACATCGAAATGCGTGCCGATGCCGCCGTTCAGACGCCTCTGCGCGAGGTCGAGAATTTGCTGCTGCTGTTTCAGGGTCGCCTCGACAATGTCCCGTTGCGCGAAATGCAACGACAGTTCGATGTAGGCGCGGACGATGTTGTTCTGCAATTCGAGCTGCGCCAGACGCGCTTCGGCGGCGCTCATGTGCGCCATGTCCACGGCGCGCTCGGTGGCATTGCTTTCGCGGCCCCAGAGGTCGAGGGCGTAGCTGAAACCCAGCGCGGCGTTGTTATCCCAGGTGGTCGTGTTGGCCAACTCGCCCGGCCCGTAGAACTGATCGGTCGGCCAGTTGTGGCGCTTGAGGGTGGACTCGCCGTTGATCTGCAACGACTCGGCGGACTCGGCGATGCCGGCCATGGATCTGGCCTGACGCACACGGGCGGCGGCCTTGGCCATGGTCGGGCTGCCTTGCACGGCGAGGTCGATCCAGCGGTTTAGTTGCGGGTCGTCATAGGCCTGCCACCATTGCGCGGTGGGCCAGTGAGCGTCCTGCGCGGCGCTCTGGATGGCCTCGTCGGTGACCAGTGAATTGGCCTCCAGTGCCTTGCCCTGCGGGGCAATTCCTCCGGTTCCGATGCAGCCGCTGAGGGTCAGGGATAAAGCCAGAACACTGAGCGTCTGAAGCGCTCTGTTGATGCGACGCGGCACTGCTGCGATTTCCTGAGAGGGAGAGGTAAGAACGAGCACCGCATTACTCGTAGGAGTGAGCCTGCTCGCGATAGCGGTGTGTCAGTCGACATCCATCTTGAATGTTCGACCGCTATCGCGAGCTGGCTCACTCCTACAGGGGTTTTGTGCCATGCCTGACTGGCGGTTCCTGCGATGGCGCAATTCTAGGGGCCGGCTCGAAGGGCGATAAGCTGGGAATCCTGTGAATCTTTGTTACCGTTAACGCGATAATCCCTTGGTCGGGGTCACCGCCCCCGCAACTTCGTGTCACAATTTGCCATCGCCTCCGAGAGCACCCCATGGACACTTTGCAAAACATGCGCGCCTTCAGTTACGTGGCCGAGGCCGGCAGCTTCACCGCCGCCGCCGTGCAACTGGACACCACCACGGCCAACGTCTCGCGCGCGGTCTCCAACCTGGAAGCCCACCTGCAAACCCGCCTGCTCAACCGCACCACCCGCCGCATCGCCCTGACCGAGGCCGGCAAGCGCTATCTGTTGCGCTGCGAGCAGATCCTGGCCTACGTCGAAGAAGCCGAAGCCGAGGCCAGCGACGCCCACGCGCGCCCGGCCGGCCAGCTCAAAGTGCACACCATGACCGGCATCGGTCAGCACTTCGTGATCGACGCCATCGCCCGCTATCGCAAGACTCACCCCGACGTGACCTTCGACCTGACCATGGCCAACCGCGTGCCGGACCTGCTCGACGAGGGCTACGACGTCTCCATCGTCCTGGCCAGCGAACTGCCGGACTCGGGCTTCGTCTCCCAGCGCCTGGGCATCACCTACAGCATCGTCTGCGCCTCGCCGGCTTACGTGAAAGCCAACGGCTGCGCGCACAAACCCAGCGACCTGCTCAACCACGCGTGCCTGCGCCTGGTGAGCCCGGTGATCCCGCTGGAGAAATGGACCTTCGACGGCCCGGAAGGCCAGGAAATGGTCACCATCAACAGTTCGCCGTTCCTGGTGAACTCGGCTGATGCGATGAAAACCGCGATCATCAGCGGCATGGGCGTCGGCGTCTTGCCGGTGTATGCGGCGATTGAAGGGTTGCGCAACGGCACGCTGGTGCGGGTGATGCCGAACTACCGCTCGCAGGAACTGAATCTGTATGCGATCTACCCGTCGCGGCAGTACCTGGACGCGAAGATCAAGACGTGGGTCGAGTACTTGCGCGGGTCACTGCCGGAGATATTGGCGGCGCACCAGGCGGAATTGGTGGCGTATGAATTGAGTGGGAGTCTGGGTGGGGTTCGGGTGGCGAACTGATTTCACGGTCCTACAGACACGGCGATTTTGGGGAATGTTTCCGACGGGTTCTGTCGGTTGTTGGGTCAGACGGGAAATGGGTAGGCTTTGTGGGTCGCTGCAAAATCAGCGGCCAGGCTTGGAAACCTGATATTCCCATCACAGCACATGGCATACTGCGGCGCTTTTTTCTGCACGCAATTCCTTGTTATGGCGGCTGTGCGCGGGAGACCTTCGGGTCTGCCGGTTTTGGTGGGATATCCGGTTTTCCAGACCGCGCATGGCTGCCACCCTTTCGCTTGGAAACGAAAACGGCAGCTCGATTAATCCCAAACCGAGTAACTTTCATGATCAAAGAAACACCGAATCCTCCGGAAACCGACGACGTTTCCCCCTACGAATCAGTCGATTCCAAAAAATTCCACGACGCCGCTGAACGCGCGCTGGATCACTACCTCAACCCCGCCGCCCTAAAATCCCCCGCTACCCGCAAACCCAGCACGATGTTTTTGATCGCACCGGACATGAAAGACGAAGACCTGCTGGCCCATACCTGCGAATCGTTGGCCCAGGCCAGTGTGATGGCGAGTGACTTCGCGGGGTATCTGGAAGGGCCGCATCGGCATACGGCGATGGCGATCCAACAGATCGTCATGCTGGCCGAACTGGCGGTGAACCGGATGATGGATAACTTCGCCGTACCAAAACCTTCGCAGCACAGCTGATCCCTGTGGAAGCGGGCTTGCCCGCGATTGCGGTGTGTCAGCCGACATCAATGTCCATCGACACACCGACATTCCACCAACCAATGGGCGGACAAAAATCCCTGTTGTACAGCGTCGTCAACTGTCAACTCTGACAGTTTACGGCGCCCAACCTCGGGCCTATGTTCAGCGCGTAACCAGACCTCTTTCTGGTTCCAAGGAGCTGAACATGTTTAAGGAATATTGCCTTCCCCTAACCAGGAAAACCCCTCCCAAGGCCACCGTGACCGCTGACGTACGTCACGAAGAGAGCTTCAGCGCTCAAGCCTACACTTTCAATCATGACTTCCTTGCAACCGATGGAAAATTGCATCTGACCTTGAACACCCTTCAGACCTACGTCACTGCGGACGGTGTAACGGTTGAGCGGGGAATTGAAATCGTGTTCGACGCCGATATCACGACAGGTCTTCATGCAATTCAAAACAGAAAGGTCAGCGCCGCCTACTGGAAAATGTGGCGTGAGGGCGACAAGCTCCGAGTTCAAACATTCGGAGCTGACACAGGCAGCGTCGATTTAGAATTCGATCATGAGAATGAACGGTACGACGGCAAATTTCACTTCAGATCTATTGGTGTGGACGGGGAAGAAATAGACATCGATAGCGGTCGTTTCTCTATATTTGGCCGGAATGACATTGCGCTTTGAGCTGGGGTTGTATTGAAGAAATGCAATGGCCGTATGAGAGCCTGCTCGCCATGAGGGCCTGACATTCAACATTGATGTCCTCTGATACTCCATCAACGCGAGCAGGCTCGCACAATTGGATTTGGGTACATCAGCAAAATGGTGGTCGGCTGTCAGGCCCCATCGCAGCGATGCGGCAGCCAAACAAGCCAGCTCCCACAATTGAAAAGCGAAGGCTCTTATTCCCTGCGGATATCAGATCAGGCATTTCAATAGCCAAGACATATAAAAAACTGTCAGTACTGACAGTAGAAATGATGCTCGTTCAAACTGAAAATCCATGACGCACTCTCACTGATTTATTGAAGGAGCAAGAATATGTCTCAACTTACCGAGAGCCTCTCAGACGTCGGCACACTTAACGCAAAAATCCACAACAACTTCCCATTCCCAGATTACACAGGCACTGTCACGCATTATTTTATCGGCCCACGACATTTTTATCTGTTTACCAGCCAGAAACTCAGTGAAACCGAAACCAATGAATTTAACTTGGCGATTTCACCGAACATCGAAGCAGGGCGCTACGAACTGCCCAACAAAGAAATGATTCCTACCGTGCCTTATTTTTTAAAACACTGGGTAGATGAACATGGAGCCGAACAAACAGAAAGATATAACCCAGACGAAAACAACGGTTATATAGTCGTTAAAAAAATTGACAAAACGCTAGGCATCTTCGAAGCAGAGTTTAACATCACGCTTTTGACTCAAGGGACTCCAGGGAAAAGCCATCAAGCCGTCGGTGATATAAACGTTACTGGATGGAGCGAGAACCGAAAATAGAGGCCATTGTTAACACGGCTTTTCCATAAAAATAGCTCCTCACCGCGCTCCCGTCACTTGGCAGGAGCGGCAGTGAGGTGTAGGCGTCATCGAGGCGCTCGCACAACCCTCGACAAGAATGTTAGCTTGCTTGGCAATCTCCAGCCCGACGAGCCCTCCTCCCATGAAAAAGACCGTCCTCGCCTTCAGTCGCATCACCCCGGAAATGGTCGAACACCTCAAGCAAGACTTCGACGTCATCGTGCCCAACCCGAAAAACGGTGACATCAACGCCCAGTTCAACGAAGCCCTGCCCCACGCCCACGGCCTGATCGGTGTCGGTCGCAAACTCGGCCGCGCACAACTGGAAAACGCCGCCAAACTTGAAGTCGTTTCCAGCGTCTCCGTCGGCTACGACAACTACGATGTCGCCTACTTCAACGAACGCGGGATCATGCTGACCAACACGCCGGATGTCCTCACCGAAAGCACCGCCGACCTGGCCTTCGCCCTGCTCATGAGCAGCGCCCGCCGCGTCGCCGAACTCGATGCCTGGACCAAGGCTGGCCAATGGCAAGCCACCGTCGGCGCACCGCTGTTCGGTTGCGATGTACACGGCAAAACCCTGGGCATCGTCGGCATGGGCAACATCGGCGCGGCCATTGCCCGGCGCGGTCGCCTGGGCTTCAACATGCCGATCCTCTACAGCGGCAACAGCCGCAAGACCGGCCTGGAACAAGAACTCGGCGCGCAGTTCCGCAGCCTTGACGAACTGCTGGCCGAAGCCGATTTCGTCTGCCTGGTCGTGCCGCTCAGCGAAAAAACCCGGCATTTGATCAGCCACCGCGAACTGGCACTGATGAAGCCAGGCGCCATCCTGGTCAACATCGCGCGCGGTCCGGTCGTCGATGAACCCGCCCTGATCGAAGCGCTGCAAAACAACCGCATTCGCGGCGCCGGGCTGGACGTGTACGAGAAAGAACCGCTGGCCGAGTCGCCGTTGTTCCAGCTGAAAAACGCGGTGACGTTGCCGCACATCGGCTCCGCGACCCATGAAACCCGCGAAGCCATGGCCAACCGTGCGTTGGCTAATCTGCGTAGCGCACTGCTGGGCGAGCGGCCGCAAGATCTGGTCAACCCGCAAGTGTGGAAAGGCTAACTAAAACGGGCAGAGACTTATAAAGTATCTGCCCGTTTCTTTACACAACTTGCAATTCAGTCAACCGACGAAAAAAAGCTAAGCACTCTAGACTCTCCTCTACTTGCCCGACCTCGGACTATGTACATGGAGAACTATCAACTTGAACAACTACACAACTGAAAAAATCATCAGAATCAGCAAGATTACACTGATGGCTTATATAAGCTTTTTTGGACTTTTGGTGATGTATAGCAACTTCACCGACTACACCACAAACTACGAATATGTCGCACATGTCCTGAGCATGGACACAACCCACAACAATGAACGAACAACCTACCGGGCCATCACTTCGCCCATGTTGCACCATCGCATTTACTGGCTCATCATCACCCTCGAAGTGACCTACACCGTTTACTGCCTGGTAGGCACTTACCACCTTTATCGAAAACTGAATGCGTCTGCCCGCGAATTCCATGAAGCAAAAAAATTCTCGATAATTGGTCTATTGATCGGTTTATTCATCTATTACGTCTGTTTGCAGGTCGTCGGCGTCGAATGGTTCGACATGGATAGATCGCAAACATGGAATGCCAAGGATTGGGCTCGGCATATTGTTGATTTTATGTTGCCGCTACTTATGTATATCGCGTTAAAGATCGAGCGCTGAACAGTACCGCGCTCGACGCAGAAATATCAGGCCAGATTTCCAGTCTGCTGCAACACGCGCACCCTGGGCTTGCGGAACACCAGCACGTTACCCAGCATCACCAACACCAACCCCACCAATGCCGGCGCGGTCCATTGATAGCCTTCGGCAAACGCCGAGACATTCAGCGCCACGACCGGGAACAGCACAGTGCAATAGGCCGCACGCTCCGGGCCCATACGCCCGACCAGCGTCAAGTACGCGGTGAAGCCGATGACCGAACCCGGAATCACCAGGTACAGCAGCGAGCCGATGTAGCGCGCATTCCATTCCATGTCGAACGGAATGCCTTTGAACAGGCACCACACCGACAACATCGCCGCGCCATACGCCATGCCCCAGGCGTTGGTGGTCAGCGGCTTCAAACCGGCCTTCTGTTGCAGGCTCGAGAGCATGTTGCCGGCCGAGAAACACAGGGTACCGAGCAGCGCCAGGCCCAGGCCGAGCAAGGTTTCCGGGCTGGCGGTGTGGCCCGCCAGTTCCGGCCAGAACAACAGGCCAAGCCCGGCCAACCCCAACGCACCACCCATCAAAACGTTGCGGGCGATTTTCTGGCCGAAGAACACGCGGGCATTGAGTGCATTCCACAACGTGGCGGTTGAAAACACCACGGCGACCAGCCCGCTGGGGATCCACTGACTGGCGGTCAGGAAACACATGAAGTTGATGCAAAACAGGCACAGGCCCTGAGCCAGACAGATCAAATGCCCGCGGCGGTTCATCACTTGCAGGCGCCGACTGAGCAGCAACAGAACAAACAGCACCAGCGCCGCGAGGCCGAAGCGATAAACGATCGACACAGGAATGGCCACCACGCCCAGCTGCCATTTCAAGGCAATCCAGGTGGTGCCCCAGATCAGCACGGTCAATAAATACAACGACAGGTTCATGGCAAAGGCTCCTCAATAGGGGCTCAGTGTCCTGCGCCAAGCCTCGGCGCACTTGCATAAACTTGCGCTTTTGTCGGCCGACAGGCTGGCAGGCCAACGGCTACGGAGTAGGATGCAAGGCGTCGGAGAGAAGCCATCATGCCTGCACTGGAAACCCTGCAAGTCTTTCAAGCCCTCAACCGCTCGCCCACTGCTCGCCTCGAGCACAGCGCCGAGCTCGGTGACGGCATGGCTGCAGCCTTGTGGAGCAACCATCACGACGCCCAGGACTATGAGGCGCCGAGCCACCACACCTTGTCCTGCTACATCGCCGGCGGCACCGGCACTTTTCGCCGCGATCAGCCCGGCACCAAGGGCGGCCCGGACAAGCTGTGCATCCTGCCGGCCGAGCATCAATCGGGTTGGGTGATCAACGGCGACATTCGCCTGGCCCACGTCTATTTCAGCCCCGAACAATTCGCCCTCGGCTGCGTCACGCTGCTGGACCGCGAGCCTCGCGAACTGCAATTGCGCGAAGCCACGTTCCTTGACGATCCGGCACAGGCCCGGCGCTTTCGGCAGATGCTCACGCTCAACTGGGAAGAGCCGGGCGAACGCCTGCTCACCAGCAGCCTGGCCCATGAAATGCTCAGCCACGTGTTGCTCGGCCAGGTCGGGATGCGCGAAGGGTTGCGGCTCAAGGGCGGATTGGCGGCGCATCAGCGGCGGCAGTTGGTGGAGTTCATCGACAATCAGTTGGCCGAGGCGATCAGCCTGGGGCAATTGGCGGCGTTGTGTGCGTTGTCGGAATATCACTTTGCGCGGATGTTTCGCGAGAGCTTTGGCTTGCCGCCGCATCAGTATGTATTGGCACGGCGACTGAGTCGGGCGCAGGAATTATTGCGTTCGACGTCGCAGCCGTTGGGGGAGATTGCGCTGGCGTGCGGGTTTGCCAGTGCGAGCCATTTCACCCATCGGTTTCGGCAGGTTTTGGGCGGGACGCCTGGGGAGTATCGGCAGGCGTTTTTGCGTTAATCCCGATGATCATCAGTGGCTGTCAGGCCGCCATCGCGGGCAAGCCCGCTCCCACAGGACAGGTGGCGAACCCATCTTTTGCGAACGACACTATCCCTGTGGGAGCCGGGCTTGCCCGCGATGAACGATGACGCGGTCTCTGATCAGAACTCCAATGTGCTGGACAGTGAGATCTGCCGCGAATCCCCCATCGACACAAAGAACCGGCTCGCCGCCGAGGTGTAGTAGGTGCGGTCAAACAGGTTCTTCACGTTGAGCTGAAACTTGACCTTCTGCCCTTCAACCTTGGTGTCGTAGGTGGCGAAGGCATCGGCCACGGTGTAGCTCGGCAGGTCGAAATCGTTGACGGCGTTACCCGCTCGCTCGCCGACATACCGCGCACCCGCGCCGACCCGCAATTGATCGCCGCCCACAATGGTGCCGAAGTCGTAGACCGCCGACAGCGAGCCACTGTTCTTGGCGACGTTTTGCAGTTTTTTGCCCTTGTAGATCGGGTCTTCGGTGACTTCGGCGTCGGTGTAGGCATAGCTGCCGATCATGCTCCAGCGATCACTGAGCTGACCGCTCAAATCCACTTCCAGACCCCGTGAGCGCACTTCGCCGGCGGCGCTGTAAATCGTCACCGGGCCTTCGGAGTTGGCCACCAGCACGTTGCGTTTCTTGATGTCGAACAGCGCGACGTTGCCGGTCACGCGCCCCGGCATATCAAGCTTGGCGCCGATTTCCCAGGACTTGGCTTCTTCCGGCGCAACGCTGCCATCCAGCACGGTGCTGCTGCCGCTCAACGGTGCGATGGTCGAGTTGGGTTTGAACGATTCGGTGTAGCTGCCGTAGAACGACAATTCATCGGTGAAGCGATAGACCAAACCGGCGCGCGGCACCCATTTCTGGCCGTTGCTGTCGGTGTTGGCCTGGAACGGCACACCTTTGCCGGCGTACTGGTCGTATTCCTGAAAGCGTGCGCCCGCGACGAAAATCCATTGATCGGTGAGGTGGATCGAGTCCTGCAGGAAGATCGAATCGCTGCGCAGTTCATCGGTCTGCGCACTGTCAGCCGGGCTGACGGTGGTGCCGGCGACTTCGCGGCCGTAGACCGGGTTGACGTAGCTGAAGGTGCTCAGGCTTTTCTGGCGGATCAGGTCTTCACGGTAGATCTTGCGGTATTCGTCATCGACGCCGAACACCAGGTCATGTTGCAGGCCCAGCACGTTCACATTGCCTTCGAGGCTGGCGGTGGTGAAACGGTCGGTGCTGATGGCGTTCTGGGTGCCGTCCATGCTGCGGGTCAGCGTGCCGCGTCGGGTGTCGATAGCGGTGACGCGCACCTGGCTGGCGTCGTAGGTTTCACGGTTCCAGCTGTAGCCGAAGTGGGCGTTCCAGTTGTCGTTGAGCTCGTGGTCGGCCTCGAAGTGGTACAGGTCCGAGCGACCTTCCATGTTGTTGAACGGCTCGTCCAGGCGTTCATTGCGCGAGATGTCCAACGGGTGGTTGGTGCGCGGATCGATGATCGTGCCGCGGTCGAACGGGGTCAGGAACTCGCGGTGTTCATAGGAGAACAACAGTTTGGTGCTTTCGCCGAACCAGGCCAGCGACGGCGCCACCAGCGTCTCGCGGTGGGTGCCGAAGTTGCGCCAGTAGTCCTCGTCTTCGTGGTCCAGCACCATGCGATAAGCGAAACCGGAATCACCGAGCGCACCGGTGCTGTCGAGGCCGCCGCCGCTGCCGTTTTTGCCGTCGCCGTAGGTCGAACCGCGCAGCGTCAGGGCGTTGTATTGCTCAAGTTCGGGTTTCTTGCTGACCATGTTGACCACGCCGCCCGGGTCCTGGATGCCGTACAGCAGCGAGGCCGGGCCCTTGAGCACTTCGACCCGGTCCACGGTCGCATTCATGCCGCGGCCCTGCACGATCGGCATGCCGTCGCGCATGATCGAGCCGTTACGGTTGTCGCCGAAACCGCGGGTCATCACCGAATCCTGGGTGCTCGCCAGCGTGTTGCCCTGGGTGATGCCGCTGACGTTGGCCAGCGCATCATCCAGATTGCGCGGTGCCTGATCGCGAATGACCTGGGCCGGAATGACGTTGACGGTCTGGGGGATTTCCTGGAGCAAGGCCGACGAGCGCATCACCGAACTGGTGGGCGGCGGCTGATAACTCATGGATTGATCGGCCACCGAATTGATGGTGGTGGTGCCCAGATTCAACGTGCCGGCGGTGGGCACAGGTTCAAGCACCAAGGTGTGGGCATCGCTACGGCGGAAAGTGAAACCCGAACCACTGAGCAAACGCTGCAGGGCCTGCTCGGCGCCCAACTGACCATTGACCGCCGGGGCGGTGAGGCCGTACGGCGCTTCATCGGTGTAGACCACGCTGATGCCGGTGACCCGGCTGAAGTCGCTCAAAGCCTGGGGCAGCGGCTTGGCCGCGATGGCAAAGCTGAACTGCGTAAGCGGCTGCGTGTTGGCCGCCTCAGCGGCGGATGCGACGCTCGATGGCAGCAAGGCCAACGCCGACATACTGAGTGCAGAGGCACCCAACCACTGTTTGACCGAACCCGATTTTGCCCTGGACTTCATTGCTCAATGACCTGTGTAGAACCTACGGGATGCGAATGACTCGCAGTTTCAGTCACTACACGGATGGGGGTCGGGTTTACCTCACCATAATTTTGAAAATAATTTTTTGCCGGGGGTTATGTGGTGTTTGGTCTGACGCCTTCGCGGGCAAGCCTCGCTCCTACAGGTTTGCGCGATCCTTGTAGGAGCGAGGCTTGCCCGCGAAGGCGCCAGTTGCCTCACCGCACAATAATCAGATGCCCCAAAACGCTGTGCTGCTCAAACCCCAAAACCCCTTGCAACGAACTCAACACCGCCTGCGGGTCCTTGCTCGGAAAACTGCCACTCACCCGCCGCGCCGCCAGTTCATCATTGAGCAGCACAATCCGCCCCGGGTAATACCGCCCCAAATCCTGCACCACATCGGCCAGGTTGGCCTTGTAGTAATTGAGCCAGCCCTGACGCCACGCCAGTTGCGCTTCGCTGTCGACGGCGTGCAGTTTTTCCGCCGAACCCTCGCCATACGCCACTTGCTGTCCAGCGGTCAGAACCTGCTGCTCGGCGTGCTTGTCCGCCGTCACGCCGACCCGCCCGGACAGCACCGTGACCTGCGCCCCGCGCGGTTGCAGGCGTACTTCAAACTGCGTGCCCAGCACCCGCGCCTGCCCCTTTTCAGCGTCGACCACAAACGGATCCCCCGTGTGGGTCACGCTGAAAAATCCGGCACCGCGACGCAGCTGAACGTGGCGTTCACCGCGACTGAAATCCACGGCGATGGCGCTGTCGGCGTCCAGCGTGACTTGCGACTGATCGGCCAGCGTCACGGTGCGAATTTCCCCCGGTGCGGACACATAGTCCGCCCCCAGATCATCGATCCAGCGCGCCGGCTGCCAACCCGCGCCGAGGCCGATCATCAGCACCAGGCACGCGGCCATGGCCAGAGCGCCAGACCAGCGCCGCACGCGGGTGTGTCGGGATCGGTTCATGGCATTGAGGTAACCCTGCAAGGCAAACGCGTCTTCATCGGCCAGGGTTCGCGCCGGCTCTTCACTCAATTCCCACAGCACTTGCGCCTGGGCGTAAGCCTCGGCGTGAGCGGGATCAGCCTGAAGCCAGCGGCTGAACGTGAGTTGATCGCCGCTGCTGGGCTGGTCGTGCAGCAGGCTCAGCCAGGCGAGCGCGGCCTGTTCCTGAGCGGGCGTCGGGATGACGCGGTCGAGCTGATTCACGGTGCTTTCCTTGGCGTGCGCGTTGGCGGTTCCTGCAGGCTGGCCTTGCAGGCATCGAGGGCGCGCATCATATGTTTTTCCACGGCGCTTTGGGACAGGCCCATGGCCTTGGCGATCTCGGCGTATTTACGGCCGTGGATGCGGTTGAGCAGAAAAATTTGCCGGGTGCGCTCCGGCAACGCGCGCAACGCCGCTTCGACGTGACGCAGGTCGTTGCCCGCCTCCAGCGCCGCTTGTGGTTCGCTGCCCTGGCTGTCCGGTTGATCCGGCATCCAGCCTTCGTTGACCCGCACTCGCGTGCCTTCACTGCGCAAATAGTCGATGGCAATGTTGCCGGCGCAACGCAGCAGGTAAGTGCTGAGTTCCTCGACCTGCACCAGCGGACGCCGCCAGAAACGCAGGAACAAGTCCTGCACCAGATCGGCGGCGGTCGCTCGGCAGCCGACACGCCGGCTCACCAGCGCTTCCATCTGCGAACGCTGGGACAGGAACACCTGAAGGAAATGCGCACGGGCGCCGCGATGTTCGTCGTCGCGGGATTCCGGGGGATCGGTGGTCATCATTGCGCAAACACGGCGACGGGGCTCGCGAGCAAGCTCAACCCGGCCAACGCCATGGCCAGGCGCGGGCGATACGGCATCAATAACACCAGCAGCAAGGCACTGAGCATCAACACCGCAAACCACTCCACCAACCCGAGCCCCCAACCGGTTTTCGCCACCGTCGCCCATAATGAAACCGCCAGCAGCAACCAGCCGCTCAGCTTGAACGTTTTGCGTCGCCGGGCTGACGACTTGCGCCCCAGCAGTTCGGCGTGATGCCGATCCATCGATAAACACAGCGCGGTGAAACCGCCGTAGCAGAGCAGCAGGGCCAACAACATTCAGTTCACCTTCTGCTCAAGCGTGATCGGTCGGGCTCGTTCTTTGGCGACGCGAACGGTCTGCCCGGCGTGCTGCATTTTCCACGCAGCCCAGGCCAGGAACAGGCCACTGCCCAGGCACGTCAAATCGAACCCGGCGAGCGTCCAGTCGCCTTGAGCCAGCGTCACGCCCAAGTGGTACGGCGTGGTCAACGCATTCAACAGCGGCACGCCGCAGAACAGCATCGCGGCCACCGCCAATTGCTCGCCCCATGCCACGCGACCACGGCGGAACACTGCGTGAACCACGCTCAAACCCCAGACAATGAAGAAGCTGTTCACTTCCCAATCCGCCCGGGTGGCCATCTCGACCGGCAGCAACCGATTGGCCCAGAAGAACGCCGCCACCGCGACCACCAGCCCGGACATGCTGGCAATGTTCAGCACTTCCACCAGCCGCAACTCGAAGGGCATCACGCCGCTTTTCACATGTTTGAGTTGGCGCTTGCCAAGCCAGATCACCAAACCGGTGCCGATCATCGCCGTGCTCGCCAACCCGCAAATGAAGTACAGCCAGCGCAGCACCGGGCTCGCGAAATGGCCCATGTGCAAGCCATAGAAACTGCCGGCGATGGCCATCGGCACCGGTTGCTGTGGCGTGGCACTGAGTTGCTGGCCGGTCACGCCGTGGAAGGTCACCGCGCTGCTCGCGTCGTAAATCACTCGGTCGGCGTCATCCCTTGAGACGACAATCGAGGCATTCGCATCCCCCGGATTGTTCACCGTCAGACGTTCCGCCCGGCCGCCCGACCACTGCGCCCGCGCCCGCTCCAGCAGCGGCGCCATCGGTGCCAGTTCCGCCGGTTTGCCGGCAAGCTCGGGCGTACTGGAGGCCGGGAACACCTCCGCGTAAAACGCGCGGGGATCCCCTTTGTACGAGGCCAGGATGCTCGCCGGCATCACCATCGCCATGAAAATCACCAGGCTGCTGTAAGTGATCATCAAGTGGAACGGCAACACCAGAACGCCCACCGCGTTATGCCCGTCCAGCCAGGAACGCTGGCCTTTGCGCGGGCGGAAGGTGAAGAAGTCCTTGAAAATTTTCTTGTGGGTGATGATCCCGGTGATCAGGCCGATGAACATCACCATGGCCGCGATGGTCGACAACCAGCGGCCCCACGGATAGGGCATTTGCAGCTGGAAGTGGAACCGATAGAAGAAGTCGCCACCCATGGATTCGCGACCCTGCACTTCGCTGCCGGTTTGCGCGTCGAGCAGTTTCTCGGTGAATTGCCCGCGCTCGCCGGGTTTGGCCGGGGTCTGTTGCCAGCGCACCGACAGGCCCGGTTCCCGGGCGCTCGGCAAGTCGATCAGCCAGCGGGAGGCACCCGCGGCGTGTTGCTGGAGGTAGTTTTGCGCCAGCGTCAGACTGGCTTCGGAGGTCACCGCACGCGCCGGAATCTCGGGCTGCATCCAGTGACTGATCTCGTCCTTGAAATAGGCGAGCGTGCCGGTCAGGAAAATCGCGAACAGCAACCAGCCGAAGGTCAGCCCGGCCCAAGTGTGCAACCAGGCCATCGCCTGACGAAATCCCTCTTTCATGCGTGGCCCATCCAACAAGCCAACCCTGCCACCGCCGCCAGCACCAGGCCCGGCACGATCAGCCCGAACCATGCTTGCCATGCGCTGCGACAGGCAAAACACCAGAGCACCGCGACCAGATAGACCAGAAACGAGGTCATCATCCCGGTCACCACCGCTTCGGCGCGGGCCATCGGCAACCATAAGCTCAGGCTGACGCTGGCCAGCGCCGCGACGATATAGCCGCCCAACACCGCGGCCAGCACCCGTGAAGTGACGGCCAATCGATAAGAAACGGGGAGCGTGCTGATTTTGCCTTTCATGTTTCGACCTTGAAACCGGGTGAGGCCGCATGAAAGTCATGGGGCCAACAAGGCCGTAATATTAATGATAAATATTCTCATACGCAAAACAGATCCGATTGCCGGGAGCCAAATCTGAAATCGAGCACATTTGTAGCGAGGGGGCTTGTCCCCGTTGGACTGCGGAGCAGTCCCAAAACCTGCAACCGGGTTCTATCAGGCAAACCGTGTCAGCCGGTCTGCGACTGCTTCGCAGCCGAACGGGACGGTGCGGCGCTCCGACAAGCTCCCTCGCCACAGGTAATCATGGAGCCAGCGGATTCGGTGCACACCCCAAACAAGAACGGGCCTGCATCAGCAGGCCCGTTTTCAGTGGAAAGGTAAAAAGTGAATCAGGCTTCAGCCGTTTTGAGCAGCCTGTTCGTTCTCGAGAAACTCGTCTTCCAGCAGCGCATCGGCAGCGACTCGTTCGAATGGCACAACAGCGGCACGTGGTTTGCCCCGCAGTTTGCCGAACAGATGCTCCAGCGCATGTTCAAGTTTTTCCGCCGCACCGTCGATCGCTTGCTCCAGGGTGTCAGCTTTATGAGTGACAGAAATCGGTTGGTGGCCTTTTGGCCGCGCTTCCAGCTGGCAGCGCATGTCATGGGGACCTGGCTTGTCGCCATTCTCGTCCCGCAGATGAACCTCGACGCGTGTCAGGTCCTCTTCATAACGTTCGAGCGTGCTCTCAATGGTAGTACGTACCCACTCCTCCAGTCGGATGCTGCTTTGAATATGGTTATCACTGTTGACTTGGATTTGCATAGTTCATCCCTTATTTCAGCTAGCTCGCGAGAGGCACATCGGCTGGCCCTTGGGCGTCATCACCGTGACCTCTTACTTACACAATCGGTCTGCGCGCAGAACATTTCAACCCCTAAAAAAAGATAAATATGGATTCGCAAAAAAAGCCGGACAACGGCCAAAAGCGCTGTTAAGGTCGGGAGTTGGGTCGCCCCTGCCTGATGACCCAAGCTGCTCACATCTGCCGCTCCGCCAACGGATGCAGGCTTCGAAATATCCCCGCCTCCTCCACCAGCCAGTCATGCACCGCGCGCACGCCCGGATGGCTCAGTGCCCCTGGCGCATAGAGCAGCACGTAACGTTTGTGATTGGGCACCGCCAGGCCGAACGGCACAATCAACGTCCCGCGCTCCAGCTCATCGTTGAGCAACGTTCGCCGCGCAATCGCCACGCCCATCCCGGCAATCGCCGCTTCGATAGTCAGGTGATTGCGGTTGAAGGTATGCCCGCGCCGCACGTCCGCGCCCTCGAAGCCGATGGCGTTGAGGTAGAACTCCCACTCCGCGTACTCGTAACTGCCGCGCCAGGCGGTGATGTCGTGCAACAGCGGAAAGTGCACCAGGCCCGCCGGACCGTGCAGCGGTGGCCGGCCGCGTAGCAAACTCGGGGCACAGACCGGGAAGATCTGCTCGTCGAGCAGGGTTGTGGATAACAACCCGGGATAACTGCCGTCGTTCAGGTCGATGGCCAAATCGAAGTCGCCTTCGTGCAATGGCACGCTGCTGTCCTCAGCCACCAGGCGCAATTGAATGTCCGGGAAGCGCTGTTGCAAGCGCGGCAGGCGCGGAGTCAGCCACTTGCTCAGGAACGATGGGATCGAGCGCACCCGCAAAATCCCGCTGATCATTCCGGCGTCCAGTCGTCGCAATTCCGCATCGATGCTGCCGTAAGCCTCGTTGACCGTAATGGCCAGTCGCTGGCCCTCGGCGCTCAATTCCACACCGCGGGCACGGCGGTGAAACAAGCGAAAGCCCAACCGTTCTTCCAGTTGACGGATTTGCTGACTGACCGCACCCGGCGTGATGTGCAGTTCTTCAGCACATCGGGTGAACGACAAGTGCCGCGCGGCACAGGAAAACACGTGCAGCCAGACATAAGTCTGGGCGTGCAATTGGCGACTCATTGTTTAGTCCTGCTAAAGGCTGTCTTAGGAAGTTTCGTTGGTCACGTAGGACCGAGGTAGGCAGTATCGCCGACATTGCGCTTGTCCTACAAAAATGGCAGCGATTTCTCTTCCATTGCTTGTATAGGCTTTAGCATGGCTATCAGTGTTTTCGATCTTTTCAAAGTCGGCATCGGTCCGTCCAGTTCCCACACCGTCGGCCCGATGCGCGCCGCCGCGACCTTCGCCCAGGCACTGATTGACCAGGATTTGCTCGACGCCGTCCGTCGGGTAGAAATTCGTCTGTACGGCTCCCTTTCGGCCACCGGCGTCGGCCACGCTACCGACCGTGCCTGCGTCATGGGCCTGATGGGCGAATGGCCGGACAGCATTGATCCGACCACCATCGACAGCCGAATCCAGACCTTGCGCGAAACCGGTGAACTGTCTCTGGCCGGCCACAAGACCATCGCCTTCAACTGGCAACGCGATCTCCTGCTGCTCGACGAGAGCCTGCCCTACCACCCCAACGCCATGTCTCTGACAGCCTTTGGCGAAACCGGTGAGTTGTCGGAGCAAACGTACTACTCGATTGGTGGCGGTTTCATCATCGAAGCGGCGGAAGCCGAGTCCGGCATTGCACCGGCCAGCGACGTGGTGCTGCCGTACGATTTCTCCAGCGCCGCCGAACTGCTCAAGCTCTGCAACCAGCACGGCCTGCGCGTTTCCGAGTTGATGATGGCCAACGAACGGGCGTGGCGCAGCGAAGCTGAAATCCGCCAGGGCCTGCTGCACATCTGGTCGGTGATGCGCGAGTGCGTCGAGCAAGGCCTGCGTCACGAGGGCATCTTGCCCGGCGGTCTGAATGTTCCGCGCCGCGCGGCGAAATTGCACCGCAGCCTGCTGGAAATCGGCAAGCCGAATGTCATCACGTCGACGCTGTCGGCCATGGAGTGGGTGAACCTGTTCGCCCTCGCCGTGAACGAAGAAAACGCAGCGGGCGGGCGCATGGTGACGGCACCGACCAACGGCGCGGCGGGGATCATTCCGGCGGTGCTGCACTACTACATGAAATTCAACCCGGACGCGTCGGACGATGACGTTGTGGCGTTCTTCTTGGGCGCTGCGGCTGTAGGCATTCTCTGCAAGAAAAACGCGTCCATCTCCGGCGCCGAAGTTGGCTGCCAGGGTGAAGTCGGCTCCGCCTGCGCCATGGCCGCCGCCGGTCTGGCCGACGTGCTCGGCGCCACGCCCGAGCAACTGGAAAACGCCGCCGAAATCGGCCTGGAACATAACCTCGGCCTGACCTGCGACCCGGTTGGCGGACTGGTGCAAGTGCCGTGCATCGAGCGCAACGCCATCGCTGCGGTGAAGGCGATCAACGCCACGCAAATGGCCCTGCGCGGCGACGGCAAACACTTCATTTCCCTGGACCGGGTGATCCGCACCATGCGTGATACCGGCGCCGACATGCATGACAAATACAAAGAGACTTCACGGGGCGGCCTGGCAGTGAGCTGGGTGGAGTGCTGACGAGCATTCCCTGACCGCCTGCAACACGTGAGCCCGAGCAAGAACAATAACGAGGCCAAACGATGACCGATGTACGTACACCTGCTGCCGAAAATCCCGCTGTAGACCTGACACGCAATAGCGAAATAACCCACAAGGGCTGGAGCAAACACGACACCACCTGGATGCTCGGCCTCTACGGCACGGCGATTGGCGCCGGTACGCTGTTCCTGCCGATCAACGCCGGCGTGGGGGGCTTCTGGCCGCTGCTGATCCTGGCGGTGCTGGCATTCCCGATGACCTTCTTCGCTCACCGGGGCCTGACCCGTTTCGTGCTGTCCGGTCGTTCGGGGGACATCACCGAAGTGGTGGAAGAACACTTCGGCATTGGCGCCGGCAAGCTGATCACGCTGCTGTATTTCTTCGCGATCTTCCCGATTCTGCTGGTGTACAGCGTGGCGCTGACCAACACTTTGAGCAGCTTCATGGAGCATCAATTGCACATCGCCCCGCCACCGCGAGCGATTCTGTCGCTGGCGCTGATTCTCGGTTTGATGGCGATTGTGCGTTGCGGTCAGGGCGTCATCGTCAAATGCATGAGCGTGCTGGTTTACCCGTTCGTCGCGGCGTTGCTGCTGCTCGGTGTCAGCCTGATCCCGAACTGGAACGGCGCGTTCTTCGCCACCGCCAGCGAAGGCATGCCGCTGCCGCTGTTCTTCAAAACCTTATGGCTGGCGATCCCGGTCATGGTGTTCTCGTTCAACCATTCGCCGATCATTTCCGCGTTTGCCGTTGACCAGAAACAGCGGTACGGCGAGCACGCCGAGCGAAAAAGCAGCGGCATCCTTGCCATCGCCCACGCCATGATGGTGGTGACGGTGATGTTCTTCTGCTTCAGCTGCGTGCTGGCTTTGTCTCCGGCTGATCTGGCGGCGGCGAAGGCACAGAACATCTCGATCCTGTCGTACCTGGCCAACCACTTCCAGACCCCGGTCATCGCTTATGCGGCGCCGCTGATTGCGCTGGTGGCGATCACCAAATCCTTTCTCGGCCATTACATCGGTGCCAGTGAAGGCTTTCAGGGCCTGATCGTGAAAAGCCTGCGCGGCCGTGGCCGGGTGATGTCGGCGAACTGGCTGAACCGCGTCACTGCGCTGTTCATGATTCTCAGCTGCTGGGCCGTGGCGACCTTCAACCCGAGCATCCTCGGCATGATCGAAACCCTCGGCGGGCCGATCATTGCGTGCCTGTTGTTCCTGATGCCGATGTACGCCATCCGCCGCGTGCCGGCCTTGCGCCAGTACTCAGGCCAGGCGTCGAACGTGTTCGTGGTGTTGATCGGTTTGATTGCACTGTCTGCGATCATCTACTCGTTCATGCCCTGAAACGGGCAGGCAAAAAGAAGGCGGGCCTCGGTGCCCGCCTCTTTTTTGCCGCGAACATTGTTCGACAGTTTTCCCGGCACGTCCCTTGCTATATCCCTATAGGGGGCTACCCAAGGCTGCTCCTCAAAGAAGCAAGCGATGATGGCGATATGGCTATGGAATGGCCGATGGTCTGGTACTGCGAACCAACCCGATCATGGCCAGTCAACTACTGCACGTTCAATCAGGCGGTGACGCATCATGGACAACCCTTTTCAGCTCATTACCGATGCCTTTGCGGCGGATTATCAGATCAACCTGAGCATTCAGGGTCTGGACGGCAGCATCATGCTGACCCTCTCCAACAGTGGCCACGTGGTTGCCAAACGGATGATCAGCGCCGAACAACGCAATGACCCCAAGCGCCTCAAGCGCCTGGTGCAAAGCATTCAGTTCGGCATCGCCATCGAACAGGGCCACAGCGCCATGTCGATCCTCGAAGCCATGACCGATGGCGACAATCGCAACCTGCCGCCACCCCAAGTCAAAGCCAAGCCCCGCCCGACCATGGGACTTTAGATTTCGCCCTTCTCCACCTCGGGGTGCTCACCGGAACCCGCACCGGTCTTGCGTTGCGGGTGTTCGATCTTCACCGAAGGGAATTGCGACGAAGCGTATCGCACCACCAGAATCGCAAACGCCAGCAGCAGAATCCCGCCGCACAGGTAGATGATGCCGAGGTCCGGCGGATTGTGGTGCGAGACGTTGGAAATCAGCAGTCGCGTCAGCGCCGTGATCGCCACGTAGATCAGGAAGCGCACCGGCATGTGGTTGGTCTTGAAGTAAATCCCGACCATCGCCCCCAGTTCCAGGTAGATGAACAGCAGCAAGATGTCATCGATCTTGATGTCCCCTTCTTCGATCATCCCCAGAAATTCCATCACCGCCGCCCAGGCGGTCACTGCACCGATGGCGAACAGCGCCAGGTAATGGAAGGTCTCGACGAACAGGTTGCCCAGGGACTCGGCCAGTTGATGCACGTTCTGCCGCAGGTTCTCGGCCCAGTTGATTTTCACGATGATTCTTCCTTAGCTCGGTTCGAGCGGATGATGCGGGTTTGACGTGACGGTTGTTCTGCATGCAGAAAAAAGGCCAGAGGCGCCTGCCACATGATGGCGAGATGCTCTAAAACGCGCTCCGTGGCGTTTGGTCGCACCCGCACCAGTCACCAACAACAAACCTGTAGGAGCGAGGCTTGCCCGCGAATGGGGACGACACGGTCCACCTGACAAACCCTGATTTCGGTCTACATTAAAAAGCCACTACCCAAAGCGCAGGGATTCGCTTATCCTTTTCGCTGTATATAAATACAGTGGTCGAAACAGACAACTAATGTGAAGGCATGTGAGGTGGTGAATGGCCGTCGAAGTGGTATACCGCAGCAGCCGAGATCTGGAGCGCTTGTTCATGGATAAAGCCGAAGCTGACCGTCATGACAAAATGCTCGAACTGGCTGAATTGCTGGCTGAAGTGTTGCAAAAAGCCGTTCCGTCCCTGACCGAACAGCAAGTGGAAGAAGCCGGGATCTACATGGCGAAGAATCGCGATGTGTTTGCCAAGGCGTTCAAGAGCCAGCCGGATGCTTTGTCCGAACTGCTGAATGCGCCGGCTGAAGTGGTTGAACAGGCTGAACCGGTCGAAGAAGGTGAAGCCGCTGCGCCGACCAAGCCAGCCAAAGCCGCCAAGACACCGAAGTAAGCAACGCCCGAATTGAATAGGCCCTGAGTCGAATGACTCAGGGCCTTTTTCATGTCTGCCGTTATGACATGGCTCAGCGGTACAGCACTTTTTCCGCCAACTCGTCCGCCACCCGTGCCGGAGAGCGTTTTTCCGCCTGGGCATGGGCGAACACTTCGGTCAGCCGTGAGGCGATTTTCGACAGGTGCGCGGTAATGGTCGTGAGCTCTTCGCCACGGTGTTTGAGCGAAACGTAGATCAGCCCGCCGGAATTGATCACGTAGTCCGGCGCATACAAAATGCCGCGCCGTTCCAGTTGATCGGCGACTTCCAGATGGGTCAGCTGATTGTTCGCAGAGCCGGCCACCGCCGAGCAGCGCAGTTGCGTCACGCTGTGGCTGTTGAGCACACCGCCCAGGCCGCAGGGCGCGAGAATGTCGCACGGTGTACTGAGCAACGCGTCATTGGCAATCGGGTGAGCCCCCAGTTGTTCCATCGCCAATTGCACCTTGCCGTGATCGATGTCGCTGACCAGCAGTTCGGCGCCGGCGGCGTGCAGCTGTTCGGCCAAGGCATAACCGACGTTGCCCAGGCCCTGGATAGCCACGCGCAGGCCTTCGAGGTTATCGCTACCCAGACGGGCCATGGCGGTGGCACGAATGCCGGTGAACACCCCCATCGCCGCGTGAGGTGCAGGGTCGCCCGCCGAAGTGGTACTGGTGACGTGTTGGGTCTGTTGGGCGATGCAATCCATGTCCGCCACTGAGGTGCCGCTGTCGATCGCGGTGATGTAGCGCCCGTCGAGCTGATTGATGCAGCGGCCGAAGGCTTCGAACAGCGCGGCGCGGTTTTCCACATGCACCGGTCGAACAATCACCGCCACCCCACCGCCCTGGGCCAGGCCGGCCAGTGCCGCCTTGTAACTCATGCCCTGCGCCAGGCGAATGGCATCCTCGACAGCAGACTCGTCGCTGGGATAGGCAAGGTAACGACATCCCCCCAGGGCGGGCCCCAGACGGCTGTTATGAATAGCAATGACCGCCTTCAACCCGGTGACCGGGTCGACGCTCAGATGCAGCGATTCAAGGCGAGTGCTTTGCATGAGAGCGAACATCTTCGGGCTCCCGAATCACTTCTTGTAGTCGCCAGTATAGGCTTGCGCGCAAAATTTGCAGAAGCGCACCGGAATAAGCAACACCGCGAAGCAGGCTTTCGGACATAACCTGATACCGCATGTTTGCAGCACTGGACGAACGCCGCAGACGAGGCTAAAACGAGTCATTGCCCGGAGATTTTGATGACCCCGCGCCAACGTTTTTTTGATTGCCTGCAACGATCACCGCCCGCGCTGTTCGAGGCCGCGCTGTGGATGGCGGCCGAGCACGACAAAGAGGTGAACCCCGAGAAAATACTGGCCGACTTCCGGGATCTGCAGCAGAGGGTCAGCTATGGCTTGCCGATGCTGCCGGTGAGCGAACTGGCCCAGCCGCTGTTGCGGCGCATGAATGACCTGGGGTTCGCCCAGGACGACTTCACGCCGTTGCGCCCGCAAGTGGCCCTGCTCAACAAAGTGCTGGAACTCAGGCGCGGCCAGCCGCTGTCTCTGGGGCTGATCGCACTGGAGTTGGCCAAACGCCTCGAGATCCCCTTGGTCGGGGTCAATTTCCCCGGCCACTTCCTGTTGCGGGTGCCGGGCGCCGATCACCTGCTGGACCCCTGCGGCGGGCGCCGCTTGTACCCCAACGATTGCCGTGAATTGCTGCAACGCCAGTACGGCCCGAACATGCAACTCAACGCCGAGCATTTGCTGACCGCAGAGCCAGCGCAGATGCTGCAACGGCTATCACGCAACCTGCGCCAGTTGCACCTCTCCCACGATGACTACATCGGCGCCCTGATCGACGCCGAACGCGTGCTGGAACTGGGTAACGCCAACGCTGCCGATTACCTGGCCCGGGCCAGCCTCTATCAACGGCTGGACTGCCCGAACGCCGAGCGTTTCGATCTGGAACATGCGCTGCTGCTCAGCGACGATCCGATCCAGCGGATTCGCCTGACTGAACGGCTGGGGCATCTGCCGCCAAACTCGATCGTCCATTGACGCCCCCCTGTAGGAGCGAGGCTTGCCCGCGAACCAGACGACTCGGCCTGTCAGAAATACCGCGTTATCGTTCTTCGCGGGCAAGCCTCGCTCCTACAGCGGTGCGTGTGAGGCTTTAAGGGGTGTCTGGCTGGTTCGCCGGGTGGGCCTTGATGAACGCGGGATGCTGCGCCGCCAATGTCGCAACCCGACGAATCCGCGGATACGCTTCAAGTGAGATGTTGAACCGCTCGGCTGCGTACAGCTGCGGGATCAGATAGACGTCCGCCAGGCCTGGCTCCGTCCCAAAGCAAAACCCCTCCTCCCCAATCAACTGCTCGACCGTCGCCAGCCCTTGGCTGATCCAGTGTCCGATCCACTCCACCACCTGCGGTTCATCGTGACCCAGTTGCCGCAGTTTGTTGAGCACGCTGACGTTGTGCAGCGGATGCACGTCGCAACCGATCACCGCCGCAACACCACGCTCATGAGCGCGCGCGAGCAGGTCTTTGGACAGCAGCGGCACCTGTGGATAACGTTCCTCCAGGTACTCGATGATGGCCGGCGATTGAATCAGCAGTTCGCCTTCATCGGTGCGCAAGGCCGGTACGCGGCCTTGTGGGTTGATGGCCAGATATGGCGCTTGCCGATGCTCGCCACCTGGCGGTGCGATCAGGTTGACCGGCAGTGCCTGGTAATCCAGGCCCTTCAGCGCCAACGCGATGCGCACCCGGTACGACGACGTCGAACGGTAGTAGGTGTAGAGCTCCATGAGCTGATCCCCTTAGCGTGCCGCGATGACTTTGCCGCAGCACTCGCCGAAACCGATGGAGGCAAAACCGTCGCGGCTGCAACGAGCACGCAAGATGATTTCGTCGCCGTCTTCGAGGAACTTGCGCACCTCGCCCGACGCCAGTTCAATCGGCTTTTTCCCGCCCTCGGTGATTTCCAGCAGGCTGCCGAACTGACCGTTTTCCGGCCCCGACAACGTGCCCGAACCGAACAGGTCACCGGCCTGCAACTGGCAGCCGTTGACGCTGTGGTGCGCGACCATTTGCGCCACGGTCCAGTACATGTGTTTGGTGTTGCTGAGCGTCAGGCGATGGGCCGGCAGTTTTTGCTCGCGCAGGCCTTCGGTGAGCAACAGCACTTCCAGCTCGATATCGAACGCTCCTGCGGCTTGATCGCGCTTGTCGAACAGGTACGGCAGCGGCTGCGGGTCGCCTTCAGGGCGCGCCGGTTGTGCGCGACGGAACGGCTCCAGCGCTTCGGCCGTCACGACCCACGGCGAGATGCTGGTGATGAAACTCTTGGACAGGAACGGCCCCAGCGGTTGGTATTCCCAGGCCTGAATGTCGCGCGCCGACCAATCGTTGAGCAGGCAGAAACCGGCGATGTGATCGGCGGCGTCACCGATGGCGATCGAATCGCCCATCTCGTTGCCCTGACCGATCCAGATGCCCAGTTCCAGCTCATAGTCCAGACGTGCGCACGGACCAAACGTTGGCTCGGTCTGGCCGGCTGGCAGGGTCTGGCCCTTCGGACGGCGAACGTCGGTGCCGGACGGGCGAATGGTCGAGGCACGGCCGTGGTACCCGATGGGCACGTACTTGTAGTTCGGCAGCAAGGGGTTGTCCGGGCGGAACAGTTTTCCGACGTTTTGCGCGTGCTCGATGCCGACGTAGAAGTCGGTGTAATCGTTGATTTTCGCCGGCAGGTGCATCTCGCAGTTCGCCGCCAGTGGCAGCAGTTTTGCGCCTTGGGCTTCGATCTTGCCGTGCAGGGTGCTGCCTTCAGCGAACAGTTCCAGCAGGCGTTCGCGCATTGCAACGCGAGCCTCACGGCCCAACTCGAAAAACGCATTGAGCTGGCCGCCACGGGTGGCTTCTACAGCGGTTTTCGCGAGGCCGTCGAACAGGCCGGCGTCCAGTGCCGCTTCCAGATCAAAGATGTGCTCGCCAATGGCTACGCCACTACGAGGCGCCGAACCCTTCACGCTGAACACACCCAGCGGCAGGTTTTGCAGCGGGAAATCAGCGTGGCCGTTGGCGGAAGAAACCCAGCTACGAGTGATGGAAGTCTGAGTCATGGGTTATCTCCGGGTCGGGTCGAAAGTGGCGGGCAGCGTGGCCCAGCAGGCATCGTAGTTGTTTTGCAGTTGCGGGCAATCGAGGGCGAAACGGCTAGGGCGCAGTACCTGGCTGGTCTCGAACATGAACGCCATGGTGTTGTCGATTTTCGCTGGCGCCAGCTCGGCGTTGATCGCCTTGGTGCAGGTTTCGCCATCCGGGCCGTGGGCGCTCATGCAGCTGTGCAACGACGCGCCTCCGGGCACGAAACCTTCGGCCTTGGCGTCGTACTCGCCCTTGATCAGGCCCATGAATTCGTTCATCAGGTTGCGGTGGAACCATGGTGGACGGAAGGTTTTCTCGGCCACCATCCAGCGTGGCGGGAAGATCACGAAGTCCAGATTGGCCAGACCGTGAACGCTGGTCGGCGAGGTCAGGACGGTGAATATCGATGGATCAGGGTGATCGAAACTGACCGTACCGATGGTGTTGAAACGGCGCAGGTCATATTTGTACGGCACGTTATTGCCGTGCCAGGCGACCACGTTGAGCGGCGAATGATCGAGCTCGCAGCCCCACAACTGGCCGAGGAATTTCTGTACCAGAGTGGTCGGTTGTTTGAGGTTTTCGTAATGCGCGACGGGTGTCAGGAAGTCTCGCGCGTTGGCCAGACCGTTGCTGCCGATCGGCCCCAGGTCTGGCAGGCGCAGTGGTGCGCCGTGGTTTTCGGCGATGTAGCCGCGAGCTTGCGGGTCAAGCAGTTCGACGCGGAATTTCAGCCCGCGCGGCAGCACGGCGATTTCCAGCGGCTCCAGGTCCAGCACGCCCAGTTCGGTGGCGATGCGCAGGCGACCCTGCTCTGGCACCAGCAACATTTCACCGTCGGCATTGAAGAACACGCGCTCCATGGAACGGTTGGCGCGGTAGCTGTAAATGCTGATCCCGGCTGGTTTGTCCGCGCCCGAGTTGGCGGCCATGCTCACCAGCCCGTCGATGAAGTCGGTCGGCTCGGTCGGGATGTCCAACGGGTTCCAGCGCAGGCGATTGGGGGTCACTTCACCCAACGGACCACCGGCCAGTTGCCGATCCAGTTTGACGAACGCCGGGTGATTGGCCGACGGCTGAATGCGGTACATCCAGGTGCGCCGCGCTTCGCTGCGGGCCATGGTGAACGCGGTACCGGAGAACAATTCGGTGTAGAGGCCGTAAGGGGCTTTTTGCGGGGAATTCTGGCCGACGGGCAGTGCGCCGGGCAACGCTTCGCTGCTGAATTCGTTGCCGAAGCCTGACTGATAAGTCAACGCTGGCGCCGTTGAATCGAGGTTCATGGAGCCTCCTGAACAGGGAGTAGGCAATGGCCTGTCGCTCCGTTGAAGAGGTCTCGGCACGCCCGGGTTATTTTTATCGTAATTCGATTACGCTTAACGTAATTTGATTGGTATTGACCGTCAAGCTATAAAGACGCCCATTCGTCCCGGGATCAGACCGCCTTCATGGAAACGCCGCGCAACAACGACAAACAGAAAGTCCGCTCGGCCGAGGTCGGTACCGACATCCTCAAGGCCCTGGCCGAGTTGTCGCCCTCGACCTCGTTGTCGCGCCTGGCCGAACACGTGCAGATGCCGGCGAGCAAGGTTCATCGTTATTTGCAGGCGCTGATCGCCAGTGGTTTTGCCGAGCAGAACACCGCCACCAACCATTACGGACTCGGCCGTGAAGCACTGCGCGTGGGCCTTGCCGCCCTCAACAGTATGGACGTACTGAAAGTTGCCGCCCTGCCCTTGGCCGAGTTGCGCGATGAACTGAACGAAACCTGCTTTCTGGCGGTATGGGGCAATCAGGGCGCGACCGTGGTGCACATCGAACCGGCGGTGCGTGCGGTGACGGTGGTGACGCAATTGGGTTCGGTGCTGCCGTTGCTCAGTTCGTCCACTGGCCTGGTGTTTGGCGCTTATCTACCGAAACGGGAAACCGTGGACTTGCGCGATCAGGAACTGCACAACGCCACAGACCACGTCTTGGCGGACGATCAAACCTATGCGGCCTTGTGCGAACAGATCCGCGAGCGCGGATTGCATCATGTGCATGGTTTGCTGATGCCGGGGGTGGACGCTTTGTCGGCACCGGTATTCAACGCCGTGGGGAACGTGGCGGCGGTCTTGACCATTGTCGGCCCGACCTCGTTGTTTCACGCCGACGAAAACGGCCCGGCGGCGCAGCGATTGCTGGCGGCGACGCGGGCCGTGAGTTGGCGGATGGGGTATGAGACACCGCCGATGTCCGAAGACCGGAACTGATCAGCTCCGATCATTCATCCTCTGGATAACGCCTTGGTGTGCATCCCGACTGTCAACCGATCAAGCGGGTCGTACTCTCGGGCGTCCAGTGCGGCACAGCCACCGCAGTGACATAACTGATTCCAACCGGAACGCCCGTGACGGCGGAGAGTACGTCGGTCAGATCCCTGATTGTGGACAGCAGGCCAAGTGCAGAGGCCGCCGATCCTACCGAGGAGACTTTACCCAGGTACATGACGATTGCCCCACGCCATGCGGCAGCAAAATGTGCATTGGCGCCTGCAGAATCGCCATGGCTGGATGCAATGATGCCTTGCACGATCGAATGACTGATCTTCAACACGCTGACAGCGAAACCCACCGGCGGGACAAAGATCGAGATCACATCCAATGCCACTTCGAGCAGAATCTTTGTTTCCTGCCAGAACGCTTCGGCTTGAGTGGTGGTCAGGACATCCAGATCATCAAGCGAGCGATCAATCATGCTTTCGTATTCGGCCTTGAAGTTGTAGACCGGATTCGTTCCGCCCAACCCGGGTACTGGCAACGAACCTCGTGGGTCGCGGGACTTGCTGATGTAAGCGTCGACCCTGTCCCGCCCACGCAAACCGGCCAGACTCCGAAGATGTTCGCCCAAAAGATGATCGTTCTCGATAGCCTTGGATAAATCACCGACCCAGATAAAGGCCTTGCCGGGCGAATTCGGGATATAGGCAAACTTCACATGCCCCTGACCAAAAACATACCCTCCCGCTATGCGCGCACCTTCAAGCCAGAATTCATAAACCCCTTCGCCAGGCTCACTGCCAGATGAAGAACCGTCTGGCGTCCTTGTGTCTCGATCCAGCCCCTTGATCGACTCTATCAGCCACTCATAATGCCCCGACGGCAACGTGCCATTGAGCTTTTGCGTCAGCGCCGCCCTGGACATCTCATTTTTCTTGAGCTCCCGGTACAGGTTTGCCCGCAGATCAATATCAGAGCTCCATAGGAATTTTGATTTCAGATAATGGCTGTAATGCTCGCCCGGCATCAGATCGATAAGCTTATTGAGCGTACTGGAATTCAGTTCAGTCATCGGCTTGCCCGTGTCCTTCCACCAGAACTCAGACACCCTGATACTGTCTCTGAGCGTATTCGATCCAGGCAGAACAATTTTCTCGAACACATTGGTATCGCTGCGCCACAGATGCCAATTGATAAATAATTGGGTCAGCGTCATTGCGCCTTTATGAAATTTCACCATGACTCGATCAGGATCGATTTGGCGATCGCCGGTACGGCCCAGATGCTCATTCAACCGGCTCATGACCAATTCACGAGAAAACTTGTGGAAGCCCTCTATATGAAGTTTGTCTTTTGACGCGTTATAAATGGCCTTGAAGTCCGTGTTCAAACGATTGAACAGGTGGCGATCAGACGCAGGGGCGTTTCGGTACCAATGGGGCGTGATTGCCTTTTCTTCGGCGTTTTCCCAGTCAAGGACACTTTGAATACTGCCCTTTAACCCATCGCTTTCAACCCAGGCAACAAGATTGACCTGGTCCCACCACGCTCGGCCTTGAATCCTGTCCCTCGGTTCACCGCGCGGCCATTCCTTGCCGAATACTTCATGTTCCAGGATATGCCGATCACTTTCATGCACTTGGGTTCGAAGGTAGGCGCGACCCTCTTCTTCAAGTGACCACAATCCTATATACCGCTGCAGACTGTCCAGATCGGGGAATTCGTACCAGTCTCTATTCGTCGGGGAGCCGGGTGCATAGAGCACGTATGTTTTGAGATTCGTGTCCCCCCCTTTCCTCCGGTAGACAATGAGATCCTTCAAGGGTTTGAAGTTATAGAAAGCTCTTAACGCAATACCAGACGCTTCAATAGATGGATCGCCAAAGTTGTAGCGCTGAACAATATCCTGCGCAGTCGTGGTGATGTGCTTTTGCAAGATGGCGCCGAACAGCGTCAGGGCAGTCTTTCGACCCAGCACTTCCCGCATCGCTTCCTTGACGTTCTGCTGGCCATACACTCGCTGCCGTGTGGGTCCATACGCCAGACGCAGATCCAGTGTTTCAATGGCCCGCAATATTTTTTCAGGCGTCAGCCTGGCGAGGCCATAGTTCTTCTCCAGCGTAATCGTGTAACGCCCTGCCAGATCATGCGCCCCATACATGAAAGCCTGGGTCAGCGTTTTCCGCTCAATGTGTTCTATGCGTTTGCCATCCGCCATCCTGACCGAGTGCTGAATATTCACAAACACCGTGTCAGGATCGATTCGTTCGTCGGTTCCCGGCGAGATGAATTCCTCTACGGCCTGTCGGGCATAAGCTGCAAGAGTCGTCACGTCCTTGGTCAATTCATGAAGCTGAATCTGGCTTTCAAGCAGATTCTTCTCCAGACCGACATAAAGCTCCTGATTGGTGACATAGGTTTTTTTAAACCACTCCGGCCGGGCATTCTCCAGCATCGCCTTGATCAAGAACACATTTCGCGCATTTTCAGAACGTGCCAGCGCATCCATGGACAGCACTGTGCCCAGAGGCTTCCACGCCGCCTCGGTATGCGCGCCGACGGTAACTAACTTCCGCACTTGATAGATGAGATCACGACTTTGCCTTGCCAGCAGGCCGTCATTGCAATGCTCAAACAGATCTTCAAGGATTCTCGCGTAGCGAATCGCTGGAGCATTCGATATCAGAGCTCTCTCCTCCTCCGACAGACCCTGCAACAGTTCTCCACGGGTCGACGCATCGGACATCCGTTGTTGCAACGTTTGATGAAGTGCGCTCACGGTGCTGAATTTTTCTAATCCACCGAACGGTGAATAAAAAACAACCTCTTGACTGCCTGCTTGATTCAGCTCATTTGCGACAGTGCCGGAAAGAGAAATAACAAAGGTAGATGCCAGCGTCGAAAAACCTCCTTGTTGTTTTTCAACCGAGACGGCATAGCAGGAACTTGGCAGTCCCGAACCGATTAAACCATTGATGGTCGCGACATCGGCTTTGGACATCAGGTTCTCGCTGCCCGCCAAGTCCAGCTCGCGCCAGAAAAGGCGCGCCTGAAGAGTGCGCAACTCCTGTTTAGGCGATGGCAAAGGACGACCGTTAGTATCAGGATAGGATACGCTCCAATACTTACCTAATGCGAAACTGCATTTCTCAGGCAGGTTCTGCATCAGCTCGGCTATCATTTTTCCGACTTTTGCCACATCCAGATACTTCAGCCTGAATGTTTCACTGCCGATTTTATCGAGTTCATACATGCCGTATTTATCAGCAGTGTATTGGGGGGGACTGCCGCGCTTGAAGCACTCCAAAAACACATCTAGCAGATTACCGGTGGGTTCCGCAGATGTTGGACTTACACCCTCGCGAAGATTAACAAAACGGCGCTCGATAGAGGCGCCTGAATCCATCTTCTGAAATTCGTCCATCAGGACAACATGAAGAACCGCCTTGAACGAAGGGATTTTTTTGAGCGCCTCGAGTAAATGGGTACGCGCTTCACGCACTTGGTCCAGCGTTGTATTTGTTGCTTGTTCGTCTTGCATTTTCAATCTCATTTAATTTGATCACAAAAAACGGCACATTGCTGCCGATCAACTTGAGATCAAACTAAAACAGATGACCCTTCTATTAAAAACCCCAAACACTTTTCAATAGTTGTACGAGCAACTCAAATACAATCAGGACACATTAAGAAAAAACGAAATACATGAAACAGCATCCATTACAACAAAGCCGCACGCTACGCCACCACTGGACTTACACTGCTACAACCACCCCAACTCAACCCTTAAGTAAAATATTAAAACATTCGCCCTTACACATAAAACGAAACATATGCCGTCGCAGTTATTAAACAAATAATAACGTATGCAGCTTGCCCGACAGCAAACAGCCGCTGACTCATCAATCCAGCAGACCGACACTCTTGGCCTTTGCAACTGCCTGAGTCCGGCGTTCTACGCCCAACTTCCCGTGAATTCTCCGCGCATGTGTTTTTACCGTATGCAAGGAAATAAACAATTGCTCGGCTATTTGTTGATTCGAGTTACCCAGCGCAATCAGCTTGAGCACTTCCACTTCACGCTGACTGAGTGGATTGATTTCACTCACCAATGGATTTTTTTCCGAGCGATCCCAAGTCACCTCCAATACAGGCAGAAGATCAGGCTTTCGCAGTTGCAACTCAACGAGCGCCTGGCGAAGCCCATGGTGCTCAGCAAGACTCAATCCTTTACACAACCAATCCCGGGCGCCGGCCATGTCACCGTTCTGCCACGCGACTTCGGCCGCGGCGAACAGCAATTCGACCTCCAACGCCAGCATGCCCGCGCGCTGCGATTGTTCGAGTGCCTGTGTGAAATGGGGCATCGGGTCTTTGGACTGGTGCAGATCGACTTTTGCCAACACCAACAGATAGTCGATCCGCGCGATTAACATCAGTGTCGCGGGAGGAGCCTGCCGAGCATGCGGACCACGATAGTGGCGCAGTACACGACTGAGCGCCTCATGGGCCAGTTCCGGGCGGCCCTGCTGAAGCCAGAATTGACTGCTGATCTGCAACAGCACACCGCGGTAAACGGTGTCGGGAATCTGCCGTTGCTGCATCAAGCGCTCGGCATCGCGAAGATGGACAAATGCTTGGGCATAGTTGCGCTGATTGGCCGCCACCTGCGCCAAACCGAGGAAACCGTAAAGCACCCGTTTGTCGTGGTTGCGCAAACAGATAGGCAGCCCCGCTTCGAAATACTCGGCAGCCTGCGTATCCAGGCCCTGACACAAATTCAAGCGCCCCCGGTGCAAGGCAATCCGCCCAAGCAGGGGCTCGGCGATCCGCTGCTGTTGAGTGAGCATACCCTGAACGTTGGCGAGCAAATTGTCGGCTCGTTGAGTGGACCCTCGTTGCTCCAGCAATTGCGCATGATCAAGTTCCAGCAGCCCTTCGAAAACCAGCGAGCCTTGCGCCCGCGCCAGGCACAACGCATCGCGGTTTATCGCCTGCGCCACTTCGAGCTCACCCCTGAGCAGGGCCTGTTGCGTCAAACCCGACAGGCACATCAAGCGCACGGGCCAGAGGTCAGGACCGAGCACAGTCAACGCGTCGAGAAAATGCGCGCGTGCCCCCTCCATGCGCCCCTGCAAATGCAGGAGCCACCCTTGCTGGGCCTGCCAGCGCGCAATCAATTGCTGCTGAAGGAGCGCCGACGGCATAGGTGTGAATCGAGACAGATGCTCGATGCAATCGGCGGCTTGCTCAAACCGCCCGGCAAACAACGACGCCGCCGTGATCAGCCCGACCAGTTGCGGCGAACCGAACATCAGCGCGTCGCCTTGTTGCTCGTATAACCGCAACAACAGCACGACCGTTTGCTCCTCGAACAAATGCTCGAAACTGAAATGCTGCAACAGGCTGACCGCCACCTCGAACTCCTCGGCCAGCAAGGCTTGTTCGAATGCAGCTTTCCAGTCCAGCTCGGCGGCAAACCACTGACAGGCGCGGCGATGCCAGGAACGCCCGGCCGGCCATTGTTCATCGCGCATCAATTGCGTGAGGGGAGGGAAGATCTGCAGCCAGTCGACCGAGTCCTGCCAGGGCTCGATAAAGCACCCCAGATCCTGCAACGTCTTCAGGCATTGCGCGCCCTCCCCTGCGCCAAACAGGTGATCGCACAGCCGTGCATTGAAGCGTGGCAAATGCGCGAGCACCCGCCAGGCTTCCGTCAACTCCGGGGTCAGGCTGGTAAACAGTTCGTGTTCGAGGTAATCGAGCAATGTGTCAGGTCGGCTGTGATGCGGGTCGTTGCGCGACCAGTCGCATTTCTGCAACAGCGCAACGCGTACTCCAGCACACCAACCTCCGCTGCGCTGGATAATCTTGCTGGCGGCGGTGTTGGCATCGGCCGGTGTCAGGTGGCGCAACAGCGAGGCAATCTCAGTTTGATTGAAGGCCAGCGTGGCGCGCTCGCATTCGTACAATTCGTCATCAAGCAGCAACCGCGGCCAGTTGCATTGCGGGCGACGGCGGGCGCCCAGCCACCAGGTCAGCGCCGGACTGCTGACGGCCAGCATGCGATCCAGCAACTGATCGAGTTCCGGGTTCGGAACGCGGCAGTAGTCATCGAGAAACAGCCAGGTCGGCGCCTGCAATCGAGCCAGCGCGCCGAGCATCGCCGGTTCTTCTGACGAAGCCAGCCCCAGCGCTTCTGCCACACGCTGACGAAAATCTGCCGTGCTCATCGCCATGCCCGACAACGGCAACCAGCACACCCGGCATGGCGGCGGCGCCTGCAACAGGCAGTCGGCAAGCAGCGCGGTCTTGCCGCTGCCGGCCGGTGCGCAGAGTAATTTCACCCGGGAGGTGGAAGCCAGCAAGGGCTCGGTCAATCGATCACGTGACAGGTGATGAGAGGACAGACGGGGCAGGAATCCAGAACGGTCAAGACACGGGGTCATGGCGGTCATTGCGGCGTGCCTATTTATAATTGTCCGGCAACCCTAGCCCTCTCCAACCCGCTTGTTGAGAAGTATTCAAGACGCTGATTGGCAGCCATAAAAAAGGCGACCCACCGGTCGCCTTCTGCACTGCGAATGTATCAACTCCCTTACCGGACGCCCTCGGCACGCAACGCCGAGGGCGTGTAGTCCGCCGCCTTGGCTTCGAAGCCGAATTCAAAGCTGTGCTTCTCTTCGTTCTTCATCCCCAGCGCAATGTAGCGACCGGCAATGATGTCGTAGAGCGCTTCCAGCGTGTAAGCCTGGGCCTGGTGATCGTAGTAATACTGAGCGTGACCCTCGGCCACTCGCCACAACTGACCGCGACCGTCGTAGTGATCCACCAGCGCCACTTGCCAGCTGTCTTCGTCGATGTACATGTGGCGTTTGGCGTAGATGTGCCGCTCGCTCGGCTTGACCGTGCCGACCACTTCCCACACCCGGTGCAGTTCATAGCGGGTCAGGTCCTGGTTGATGTGGCCGGCCTTGATGATGTCATCGTACTTGAGGCTCGGCGAGTCGAGTTTGTAGCTGTTGTAGGGGATGTACATTTCCTTCTTGCCGACCAGTTTCCAGTCGTAGCGATCCGGCGCACCGGAGAACATGTCGAAGTTGTCGGAGGTGCGCAGACCATCGGCGGCGGTGCCCGGCCCGTCGTAGGCGACTTGCGGGGCGCGGCGCACGCGACGTTGGCCGGCGTTGTAGATCCATGCCAGGCGCGGTTCTTTCACCTGGTCGAGGGTTTCGTGAACCAGCAGCACGTTACCCGCCAGACGGGCCGGCGCCGTTACCGACTGCTTGAAAAAGGTCAGCACGTTGGCGGCTTTTTCCGGGTCCAGGTCCTTCATCAATTGCGGAACGGCGATCTCTTCCTCAAAGCGGATCGGCGTGTAGCTGCCGTTGGTCTGCGGCGTCACCTGGGTAATGATGCGTCGCAGGTTGCCGCCGTGGTAACGGGTGATGTGGTTCCACAACACCTCCACGCCAGTCTTCGGAATCGGGAACGCGTAGTAGCGGTTGCCGGTGAAGTTGGCCAGGCCGTTGCCGTCGTTGATGCTGTTCACGTTCAGCGCGCTGCGCTTGGCCGATTCGTAGATTTCCGGCGGCACGGCCACGGTGCGGTGAGTCGGGTAGACCGGGATCTTGTAGGTTTCCGGGTAGCGCTTGAACATCGCCACCTGACCTTCCGAAAGTTTGTCCTTGTACTTGTCGACGTTGGCGGGGGTGATCACGAACAGCGGTTTTTCGCTGGCGAACGGGTCAGCCAGGAAGCCTTTGCTGTCCACCGCACCGGCGTTTTTCGGGATACCACCGGTCCACGCCGGGATCGAGCCATCCGCGTTACCGGCCTTCTCGGCGCCGAGCGGCGTGAGGGTGGTGCCGAGTTTGTTCGCTTCATCCGGCGACACCGCCGCCATCACGTTGGCCGCCAGCAGGCTCAAGGCCAGGGCGCCGCATTGCAGAATCATCTTGCGCATCAAATTCATCCTTCTCAGCCAGATCAGAAGTTCACGCCGAAGCTCAGTGCCAGGAAGTCGCGGTCTTCCAGGGTGTTGTAGTCACCGCCGAAGAAATCGGTGTAACTCAGGCTCGCGGTATAGGTGTTGCGGTAGTCGGCATCGACACCGACGCTGACGGCCTTGGCGCCTTCGTTGAACAGCCCGTTGGGGCCATAACCCGCGACGTCATGGGACCAGGACAGGTTGGGCTTGAGGTTGATCCCGCCGATCACGTTGGCGTAATCGAGGATCGCCCGGGCACGGTAGCCCCAGGAGGTGGAGGTGACGAAACCTTCGGTATCGCCGCCGAAACCGTACTGGCCGTAGACCGAGTCGCGGCCGTAACGCAGGTTGCTGCGCGACTCCAGCCCACCGACGTGAACCACCGCTGCTTCGCCGACCAAGGTCAACCGTTGTGCGCCCCACACCTGATCGAAGAACTGCGTGAGAGTGCTCTGGATCTGCGTGACTTCCTTGCGGCGGTAGCCTTTGTTGTCGGCGCCAGGGGTGGTGGCGATCGGCGATGCAGCGCCACCGGCAATCGGGTTGACCAACGCCAGGGTCAGGTCATTGGTGCTGACTTGCACCGGAGCATTCGGCCGATAGCTGATCTCGCCGCTCCACGCGGTGCCGGTCGGCAAGGTGGTGGAGAAACTCGCGCCGTAGAGACGAATGTCTTCCGGGTATTCGAGGTAGTACTGACCGCGCCCGAGCATCACGCTTTGGGCCAGTCCCGCACCGCTGCCCGGCGCCAGACGGTTGGCCACACTCACCATCCCTGGCAGGCTGGCCAGTGTCGACAGGCCGGCAGTGGTGGTGCCGACCGTCGGTGTGCGGCTGTGGTAATTCATGAAATACAGGCCGTACTCGGTGTCGTCACCGAGCCAGCGCAATGCCGTGCCCCACTGCCCGGAATCCCGTGCATCGCGGTCACCACCACGGGGAACGACCACGCCTTCGCGGGTCACCTGGATCGGTTGACCAAAGGCTGACGCCAAAGGCGCCAACGGAGCAATCGCGGGACTGCCGACGGTGTAGTTGTTGTTGCAACCATCCGCCACCACATCGTTGCCGAAGAAGGTGCCGCAGTTGTCGACGACGGTCTGGTCCCACTCCAGTTGATAGAAACCTTCCACCGAGAGCTGATCGGTCAGGCCTTGGGAGGCGAACAGCATGTTCACCGGAATCAGCCCCTCCTTGATCTCGGCGCCCGGACGACGGAACGCCGAGACGTCGATCGGGTTGATGCTGTTGATCGAGTTGCCGATGAAGGTACTTTCACCCCAACTGACCACCTGCTTGCCGGCGCGCACGGTGCCTGGCAAATCGGCGATGGAATAGTTGTGATAAACGAAGGCATCGAGAATCTGCGCCCCAGAAGACTTGGCGCCTTCCTTGCGGCCGCTGTCGCTGATCTGTTTGAACGGGCGGTCTTCATCCTTCAGCTCGAAGTCGTACCAGTACTTGCCACGGACGAACACGCCGGTGTCGCCGTATTTCAATTCGAGGTCGTGCAGGCCTTTGAAGATCTTGGAGAAGGTTTCGCCCTTCTCGAAGTTCTGCCGGCCATCATCACCGGTCGAAGACTGTCCGGTCCCGCCGTTGACGGTGCCCACCAAAGACTTATCGGCATCGCGCATGCCCCAACTCGCGCCGACGGACAGCGAGGAGTCGAACGTCCCCTCGATTTCGCCAATGTTGAACGCAACAGCCTGCGCCTGGGCACAGCAGCCCAAGGCAACCGCAGCGGCCAGCGCTTGCGGTGTGAAGATGGCGCGCATTGTTGTTTTTGTCATGCGTCTTCCCCGGTGAGTGACAGAAGGCCCCACCCTACTGCCGCACGTTGGGAGCGATAAGCGCACCAAGGAGGTATTCGTGATGTACCTCTAAAGGATGAATGGCCTGCTGGGACGGGGGTTTGCGCCGGGCATGGACGGGCTGGATGGGGGGTTATCAGCAGAACGCATGGCGGGAGGCTGGCTCCGATCCTGTAGCAGCTGCCGTTGTGGCGAGGGGATTTGTCCCCTTGCCACAACGGCAGCTGCTACAGGGGACGTGGCGGACTGTTACTCATGCTGCAACAGAGCATGTCGCGAATCGCTGTTTTTCCTTTCGGCTCAAGGCCTTATTCTTGCCGGGCTTTCACGGAGAACCGCCAGAAAGCGCGAAACGATGGCGTGTGTTCAGCCCACGCCACTGGTGACAGAATCCAGATGAATCGACGATTTATCGATTGATCGCCCCGTGTTCACTGACGTTGATTTGTAGCTCCTTGATCCAACGTCTTACTTTGGCCGCTGCGTTTGCAGCGGCCTTTTTTATGGGCGAGGTTTTGTGGCGAGGGGAACAATCGGGGACATGGCAGGACTCAGACAAGCCCTGCGCAATGCATCAACGTCAAATCGAATACCTCTGCAAATTCCCCATCATTTCCTTCAGCGCCTCAATATTGTCCTTCGGATGCGCCGCCCCTTCGAAATCACAAATCTGATCCCACTGCGCCGCCACATCCTCCGGCGAGAAGCCCACCCGCGGATCAAACCCGGCGCCCAGGCTGCGCTCCCAGCGCACCTTGCCCATCCAGCCGCCGCCGACTTCAAACAATCCGGAAGTCTCCTGGCAGTTTTCACTGGCCAGATACACCACCAACGGACTGACCAGTTCCGGCTTGAGTTGCTCGAACACTTGCGGAGGAATCAGGCCTTCGGTCATGCGGGTGCCACCCGTCGGCGCGATGGCGTTGACCAGGATGTTGTTCTTGCGGCCTTCGATGGCGAGTGTGCGGGTCAGGCCGTAGAGGCCGAGTTTGGCCATGCCGTAGTTGGACTGGCCGAAATTGCCGTAGATGCCCGAGGTCGATGCGGTAAAGATCACGCGGCCATAGTTTTGCTCGCGCATGTGCGGCCAGGCGGCGCGGGTGACTTTGTAGGCGCCTTCGACGTGGACGCGGTAAACCAGGTCCCAGTCGGCGTCGTCCATTTTGTGGAAGGTCTTGTCGCGCAGGATCCCGGCGTTATTGACCACGACATCAATGCGGCCGAAGGCATCGAGGGCGTGTTGGACGATTTTGTCGCCGTCGGTGACGGAGTCGTGGTTGGCTTCGGCGATGCCGCCCGCTTCACGGATTTCCGCCACTACGCGGTCTGCTGCCGACGCGTTGGCGCCTTCCCCTTGAGCCGAGCCGCCGAGATCATTGACCAGCACTTTGGCGCCTTGCTGGGCGAACAGCAGCGCATGAGCCCGGCCCAGACCGCCGCCTGCACCCGTGACGATCACAACTTTATCTTCGAAGCGCACAGACTCATTCATGGGGAACTCCAGCAGACCAGGGACAATAAGTCCGAGTGTCAGGCACCAGGCTGCTGGTCACAATAAACACAGGTAGGGCTGAATGGTGCCCGATAAGGCTGGGGGATAGTCAGGAACAGGCTGCCTTGCGCGGCGGAGAAACCAGCCGATCCCTAAACTCCTGGTAATGCTTGAGCACCTGCGCCGGCGCTTCGGTCTGTGGGTAATGGCCAATATCAGGCAGCAGCACCGTGTCCGGGTTGGGGACCAGTTCCCGATAGCGCTTGACCATGTGAGCGCCGGAAATCGGGTCGACTTCACCATCGATGACCCGCAACGGGACTTCACCACGCTGCATGGCGCTGACCCAACGCTCGCGCTGGACACGCCGCTCTGGGATATAAGCGATGAGCTTATGCATGATTCGCGGGCCGTGATTGCTGTCGATCAGGCCCCAGAAATCATCCATCTCGCTTTCGGTGGGCCGAGTCTGCGGCCCAAATATCTGCCGGAAACTTTTCACCATCGCATCACGCGTGAAGGCGCGGCCAATCATCCAGCCTAACGGGCTGAGCAATAGTTTTTGCGCCAGCAGCGGGCGATGGGTTTCAGGAAACAGGCCGCCGTTGAGGAATACACAACTGGCGATATCGATGCGGGTTTCGTAATGCCGGGCCAACAATTCCTGAGCCACGCTGTCGCCGTAATCGTGGGCCAACACATGCACCGGCTGCTCGACGTTCAGGTGCGCGAGCAACGCCTGTTGCAGATCGGCCTGCTCCAGCAGGCTGTATTCGTGGTTGACCGGTTTGGCAGAGTCGCCGAAGCCGAGCATGTCGCAGGCAATCACCCGATAGCGCTGCGCCAGCGGTTGCCACAGGTAATGCCAGTCCCAACTGGCGGTCGGGAAACCATGGATGAGCAGCAGCGGCTCACCCTGCCCCGCCGTCCAGTAACGGATGGTCTGGCCACGGAATACGAACGACTGGCCGCGTTTGCGCCAGACGCACAAGGGGATCTCGGCAAGTGCCATTAGAGTTTATAACCCGGGTCTTGTTGATCGAGTTTGCGCAGCAACGCCGGCCAGGCCAACGCGCCGCCCATCCCTTGAGCACTTTTGGTCACGCCGGCGATCATCGCCTTGGCGCCCGCCAGAATCTGTGGCTCGATGGCAATCAGCTCGGCGCCACCGTTCTGCGCCAGCACCTGGATATCGCAGGCGCGCTGGAAGGTGAACATCATCAGGAACGTGTCGGCGATGGTGCTGCCACAGGTCAGCAGGCCGTGGTTGTGCAGCATCAGAAAACTGTTTTCACCCAGGTCGGCTTGCAGGCGCGCCTTTTCTTCATGGTTCAGGGCAACGCCTTCGTAGGCGTGATACGCCAAGCTGGACAGCACAAACAATGACTGCTGACTGATCGGCAGAATGCCCTGTTTTTGCGCCGACACCGCCACACCTGCAGCGGTGTGGGTGTGCAACACGCAGACCACATCGTGACGCACTTCATGCACGGCGCTGTGAATGGTGTAACCCGCCGGGTTGATCTCGTAAGGGCTTTCCATCAGCTTGTTGCCGGCCTGATCAACCTTGACCAGGCTCGACGCGGTGATCTCGTGAAACATCAGCCCGAAAGGGTTGATCAGGAAATCTTCGGTGCCCGGCACCTTGGCCGAGATGTGCGTAAAGATCAGATCGTCCCAACCATGCGAGGCAACCAGACGATAGCAGGCAGCCAGGTCGACGCGGGTCTGCCACTCGGCGGCACTGACCTGGTCTTTGACACTGTGGGGGGATTGGACGGGAGCAACTTTCACGGCAAGGACCTCCTGTTCTTATTGTTTTACTGTGGTTACAGCAGTCTAGTCAGCCCCCGGATTTCGTGTAGTTGCATTGGCAGCCAGCTTGATGGCCTAACGAGTCAGTTCAGAGGAAAGCCTGGATCCATGTCAAAGGACCGCCGCCAATAAGGGGGCGGCAAACAGGTTCAAAAGCCCCGTCAGAACCATGACAAGCCCCGCGACCGAGCCTTCTTCACCGCCCACTTCATGGGCCCGACTGACGCCGGCACCGTGCGCGCCGACGCCAAACAACGCGCCACGCGCAAGGGCACTGCGCAACGGCAGCCACTTCAACAGAATGCCGCCGAGCATCGCCCCGAACACCCCGGTGAACATCACGAACACTGCCGTCAGTTCTGGCACGCCACCGAGGTCGTGAGCCAGCGGCATGGCAAACGGCGTGGTGATGGAACGTGGCACCAGCGACATCGTCACCGAGCTGTCCAGCGCCAACGCCTTGGCCAGACCGAACGAGGTACCGATGGATGCCGCACTGCCTGCCAGCATTCCGAGCAGCAATGCCGACCAATGCCGCATCAGCATCTGCCGCTGTTGCCAGATCGGCACGGCGAACGCGACGGTCACCGGCCCCAGCACCAACATCAGCCAATGGGTGTTGCTCGAATACTCCGCATACGCAGTGTGCAGTGGCACAGCGAAGGCCAGCAGCAGGGCCGGAACCAGAATCAGCGGCGACAGCAGATAACGCCCGGTGCGCCGGTAGATCCAGCGACTGAAAAAATAGGCCGAGAGCGTGAAAGCCAGCCAGAACATCGGCATCAACTCAAGCTTCATGGGACCTCCTCAACCGCACCACCCCTTCCACGGTAAACGCGGTGACCAGCATCACCATCAGCGTACTGACGCCAATCACCAGCAGAATTCGCCAACCGTCATCGCGCATCAGGCCGCCGTAATCGAGCAGGCTCATCAGCGCTGGAATAAAAAACAGCAGCATCTCGGCCATCAACAGGCCGGCCCCCATTTGCAACGCCGCCGGTTTGATCCCGCCGACAGCGAAGGCCAGCAGCAACAGCGCCATGCCGATAACACCACCCGGGATCGGCCAGGCCAAAACTGCGGCGATTTCGCAGCCGAGCAGGTAGATGCCGAGCAGCACGGCCAGTTCAGCGGTTAATCGAGCCAGGCGTTTGAAGGTTGATGCATTCATGGTTTCGGTCCTCACAGGCGCTCATTTTACGGAGCGTGCTGCCATCCCCGAAACGAATTGTTAGACTCGGCTCCATTCCAATCTGGAATCAGGCGCATGGAATTCAAACAACTACGCAGTTTCGTCGAAGTGATGCACCAAGGTGGTTTCACTCAAGCCGCCAAGACCCTGCACATCAGCCAATCGGCAGTCAGCAAGCAAGTCGCTCAGCTGGAACAGAGCCTGGGCACACCGCTGCTCGAACGCCTGGGTTCGCAGCTTCGCCTGACCGCCGCCGGCAGCGTGGTGCTGCAACGGGCCGAAGGCATGCTGCGGCTGCGCAATGAATTGCTCAGTGAGCTGGACGATTTGAGCCAACTGGCTCGCGGGGAATTACGTCTGGGCCTGCCGCTGCTGGGCAGTGACGCGCTGTTCGCCGGGCTGTTTGCCGAGTACCGGCGGCGCTACCCCAATATCAGCATTCAGCTGCTTGAGGGCGGTAGCCTCAACATCGAACAGGCGGTATTGAGCGGTGAACTCGAACTCGGTGGCAGTCTGTTGCCAAAGGATCCGCAGTTCGCCTTTCAGCCGTTCTGCGATGAACCGCTGGATGCGCTGCTGCCCGCCGATCACCCACTGGCGACGAAGTCGGCAATCGGATTGGAGGAGTTGGCCGATACGCCGTTTCTGCTGTATCAGCGCAGCTTCGTGCTCAACGACCGTTTGCTGCAGGCCTGTCATCAGCTGGGGTTTACGCCCAAGGAAGGTGGGCGCAGTGGCCAGGCGGATTTTCTCGCGGCACTGGTGGCTGCCGGCCAAGGCGTGGTGCTGTTGCCCAGCGTGGTCGCGCGCGGGCTGGTGCGGCCAGGCGTGGTCCGCCTGACCTTGAATGCCCCGAGCTCTTTGCGCTGGGACATCGCCTTTATCTGGCGCCAGGGCGCGTACTTGTCGAAGGCTGCACAAGCCTGGCTCGCCCTGCTGCGCGAGCGGCCGGTCAGCCCTGCAGCGCTTTAATCAACTCCGCCAGCCAAGGTTCGGCGTCGGTTTCCGGGGTGACGCTTTCGCTGGCGTCCAGGCGCAGCATCGGCAGCACTTCGCGCAGGCCCAGTTCGCCGAACAGTTCACGCATCTGCTCACCGCCACCGCAGAACGTATCGCCATAACTTGCATCGCCCAGGCCGATGACAGCGCCAGGCAAACCGCGCCAGGCGGCGGGCAGTTGGTCACGGATCATCGAATACAGCGGTTGCAGGTTGTCCGGCAACTCACCCATGCCGGTGGTCGACGTTACCGCCAGAAATGCTTCCGGGCCGAAGGCCTGGACATCGGCAAGCGCTGCGCGCGGGTTGTGCCAGGTTTCGAAACCCGCTTCTTTCAAAATATTCGCGGCGTGGCGGGCGACTTCTTCAGCCGTGCCGTACACCGAGCCGGAAATGATGGCAACTTTCATCAATCGATCCTGAAGCTGAGTAAAAGACACAGATATTAACAGCACAGCCTTATTTGATCTTTTAGAATGCTGCCCTCAACCCACTCGGAAAGGATTCTCCGATGATCAACGCTCAACTGCTGCAAATGGTAATCAACGCTTCCAACGACGGCATCGTGATTGCCGAAAAGGAAGGCGAACAGGACAACATCCTGATTTACGTAAACCCTGCGTTTGAGCGCCTGACGGGTTACAGCAGCGAAGAAATTCTCTACCAGGATTGCCGTTTCCTGCAGGCCGGCGACCGGGATCAAAAAGAAGCCCTCACTGCGATTCGCGAATCGTTGACCCGTGGCGGCTCCTGCCGGGAAATCCTGAGAAACTACCGCAAGGACGGCACGCCGTTCTGGAATGAACTGTCCCTTTCTACTGTGAAGAACCCGAGCGATGGACAAACTTATTTTGTAGGCGTACAGAAAGACGTTACGGTGCAGGTCAAGGCACAGCAGCGAGTAGCACAACTGGAAGCACAATTGGCTGAGATGCAAGCCGAGCTTGCCGCGCTGAAAGCGACGAACGGCGAAAACAAAACGGCGAATTAATTGTCATTAACTACAATCACCGATGACTTTGTAACTTTTTCTTTCGAGTTAGCCATGCAACGCGACGCACTCCTGACACAGGATGAGCTGGATTTCATCCAGACCATGCAACACAACCCGCAACTCAATGTGCGGGATGCGACGTCGAGTCTGCTCGTCAACGGTGGATCGCAAATCCGTGATTTGCTCACGCGCCTGGCGGCCCATGAGCAAGTCACCATCCAGGCCAACTTCGAAAACCAGCAAATGACCTTTCCGCTGCACCTGGTGGAGGACGAATTTCATGCGCTGCATTTGCGCTTGGGCGTGCCGAGTATTTATGAAGACGGGCCGATGGTACGACCATGGCGCCTGACGCTTGAAGAGCCGGTGGCGCTGGAAAATGCAAAAGGCCAACCTGGCACGATGTGGGTGCATGAAATATCGTTCAAAGGGGTTTTGCTGGAAGTGCGCAACAAGACCAAACCACCCAAGCACTTCGCGCTGTGGTTCAGCCCTTCAGGCTATGAGCGGATTGCATTGCGAGGCACTTTTGAGCGTGAAACCGAGCACGGTTTTTATGCCTACGAATTGAGCCAGAGCGACAAGGACGAGACCGAGCGACTACGTCAGTTCATCCTTCAGCAACATCGTCTGACACATCCCGCACTGCACATCTGATTTCAGGTATCCAGGTTTCCTGCCAGGAACTGTTTCAGACGCTGACGCATCACCGCCCCCTCATTCCCCAGACACCCGACCGACGATCCGGCCAAGCTGTCCTGTGCCAGGTCCGACGCATCGCCGGCCAACAGCAACTGACAATCCAGGCTCAAGGCCAACCGGTTCAAGCGCCGAGGCAACTCAGGGGCCGGCGCGTGATTGGACACCAGCACCAATGCCGAGGGGTTGATCCGCTCACAAACAAGGGTCAATTCGTCGAATGGCTGACCGATCGCCAGCAATTGAATCGCTGAATCGACGCTACTCAGGTACAGCGCCGTGACCAGCACTTCGAGCTCATGGGCCTGATCGGCCAAGGCGCAGACAATCACGCGCCGAGGCTGCATGACGCGCACCAGCAGCATGCGCTGTAATACGCGGGAACGCAGGAAACCATCCAGAAATAGCCATTCGCTGGTCTGACCAAACGCGCCATGGCGCTGCAGCATCAGCTTCCAGATCGGCATCAGGATGTCCTGAAACACCACTGCCAGGGGGTAACTGGAAAAAATCTGTCCATAGACTTGTTCCAGCTTAACCTCGTCAAACGCCGTCACCGCCACCTGAACCTGCTGCTGCCACTGGGCGTAGTCGGCCTGAACGAGTTCGTCGGGAATGATTTTCGCCAGGGCTTTGAGCGGTTCGGTCTTGGCCAGTATCTTGCCGACCTTGCTCACCGCAACGCCGCGGTCGATCCAGCCGAGAATGCTGCGGACCTTTTCAATATCGGCCATCGAGTACAGCCGATGCCCGCTTTCGGTGCGTGTGGGCTGGATCAGGCCATATCGTCGCTCCCAAGCCCGCAACGTAACGGGGTTGATGCCCGTCAGGCGTGCAACCTCACGAATAGGGAACAGATCTTCGCGCTCAATGGAAAGATCCGTCAGTGAGGATGGGACATTCTCTGTCAGGACAGGCATGTGAATTCAACGTCCATGTACGAATTGGATCCCATTCTAACTCTCCTGCCCCATCACTATTCAATACATTGATAAACGACGTATGCCGCTGGTGTAATTATCAGAATCAGGAATAATCCTTGCTTGTCTCAAGACGCAGCCCATCACCCCGGCGCTGCGCCTGGCGAAACTCCTACCCGGAGCGACGCGTTTGTTATACGGAGATTCACCATGTCTACCTCACCCGTCACGCTGATGGTTTCGCGCCGCGTTGCCGATGGGCGTTATCAGGACCTGATGGTCTGGTTGCGCGAAGGCGAACAACTGGCCACCGACTTTCCCGGTTATCTCGGCTCAGGTGTGCTCGCTCCGCCACCCGAAGATAACGAATTCCAGATTATTTTCCGCTTTGCCGACGAGCAAACCATGCACGCCTGGGAGCACTCCGCTTCGCGTACCGCATGGCTGGCGCGCGGCAGCGATCTGTTTGCGCACAAGACGGAACATCGCGTGAGTGGCATTGAAGGCTGGTTCGGCGCTGTCGGCCAGCGCCCACCCCGCTGGAAGCAGGCCGTGGCGATCTGGCTGGCATTCTTTCCGGTTTCCCTGCTGTTCAACTTTGTGTTGGGGCCGTTGCTCGGCGAAATGAGCCTGCTGCCGCGCGTGCTCATCAGCACCCTGTGCCTGACGCCGTTGATGGTCTACTTCTTCATTCCGCTGTCGACCCGCCTGCTGGCCGGCTGGCTGAACAGCACACCGGCACGGCCGCTGCCCGTTGAGCCCACTCCCCAAAACCACTGATACCTGTAGGAGCGAGGCTTGCCCGCGAAGAAGACAACTCAGTTCAACAGATAGACCGAGTTATCGTTCTTCGCGGGCAAGCCTCGCTCCTACAATAGCCACCTCACGGCTCGTCGCTGGTATAGTTTTGCTCTTACCGCGACGCGAGCCGTTCATGACCTCTTCCGCAGCTCCGATCCTCATTACCGGTGCCGGCCAACGTGTCGGCCTGCACTGTGCCCAGCGTTTGCTCGAAGACGGCCATCCGGTGATCTTCAGCTACCGCAGCGAACGCCCCGGCGTGCAGACATTGCGCGACCTGGGCGCCACCGCGGTATTTGCCGACTTCTCCACTGAAGCGGGGATCCTCGCGTTCATCACTCAACTGAAAACCCACACCGACAGCCTGCGAGCCATTGTCCACAACGCTTCCGAATGGCTGGCCGAAACCCCGGACACCGACGCCGAGGCCTTCACCCGCATGTTCAGCGTACACATGCTGGCGCCCTATTTGATCAACCTGCACTGTGCCGACTTGCTGGAACGCTCAAGCCTCGCCGACATCGTTCACATCAGCGACGACGTGACCCGCAAGGGCAGCAGCAAGCACATTGGCTACTGCGCCAGCAAAGCCGGGCTCGACAGCCTCACCCTGTCCTTCGCCGCGAAATACGCGCCGACAATCAAGGTCAACGGTATCGCGCCAGCCCTGCTAATGTTCAATCCCGACGACGACGCCACGTACCGCGCCAAGGTCCTGGCCAAGTCCGCGCTGGGCATCGAACCCGGCAGCGAAGTGATCTACCAGAGCCTGCGTTATTTGCTCGACAACCCTTATGTCACCGGCACGACCCTGACCGTCAACGGCGGACGGCACATCAAATAAGCGGCCCCCGCGAGGATGTTCCATGATGTTATCCCTGCCCCAGAATTCACTGTCCCAGAGCTATCGCGACATCCTCATCGGCCTCGGTGAAAACCCCGACCGTGAAGGACTGCAAGACACCCCGGTTCGCGCGGCCAAGGCCATGCAGTACCTCTGCCATGGCTACGACCAGAGTGTCGAAGAGATCGTCAACGGCGCACTATTTGCGTCCGACACCGACGAGATGATCATCGTCGCCGACATCGAGCTGTACTCGTTGTGCGAACATCACCTGCTGCCCTTCATCGGCAAGGCCCATGTGGCTTATATTCCGACTGGCAAGGTGCTGGGCCTGTCGAAGATCGCGCGGCTGGTGGACATGTTCGCCCGCCGCCTGCAGATCCAGGAAAACCTCACCCGGCAAATCGCCGAGGCGGTGCAGCAAGTGACCGATGCGGCGGGTGTCGCGGTGGTTATCGAAGCCAGGCACATGTGCATGATGATGCGCGGCGTCGAGAAACAGAATTCGACCATGAACACCTCGGTGATGCTCGGCGCCTTCCGCGAGTCGAGCAGCACCCGCCAGGAGTTCCTGCAATTGATTGGACGGAGCAAGTAGCAATGCCACAACTTCAACCAGGAACGGCACGCATCCGGGTCAAGGACCTGTGCCTGCGGACCTTCATCGGGATCAACGAGGACGAAATCCTCAACAAGCAGGATGTGCTGATCAACCTGACCATCCTGTATGCCGCTCAGGAAGCGGTGCGTGACAACGACATCGATCACGCGCTGAATTACCGAACCATCACCAAGGCGATCATCGCCCACGTGGAGGGCAATCGCTTTGCCCTGCTCGAACGCCTGACTCAGGAAATTCTCGACCTGGTCATGGCCAACGAGTCGGTGTTGTACGCCGAGGTCGAAGTCGACAAGCCCCACGCCCTGCGATTCGCCGAGTCGGTGTCGATTACCCTGGCCGCGAGCCGCTGACCACGTCTGGCGCATTGTCCGTCAGACTTTTATCATCCGCGCCACGATTGGATTGCACAGAGCCCGCCATGAACGATCAACAACGCCTGGAACTTGAAGCCGCCGCCTTTCGCCGGCTGGTCGCCCACCTGGACAGCCGCAAGGACGTGCAGAACATCGACCTGATGAACCTCTCGGGTTTCTGCCGCAACTGCCTGTCCAAGTGGTACAAGGCCGCCGCCGATGAACGCCAGATCGAGGTCAGCCTCGATGACGCCCGCGAAGTGGTCTACGGCATGCCTTACGCCGAGTGGAAAGCCCAATACCAGCAAGAAGCCAACGCCGAACAACAAGCGGCGTTCGCCAAAGGAAAACCCAATGAGTGATTTGAACACCCTGCGCGCCAGCCTCAAGAGCGGCGAACACATTTTCGCCGACACCCTGGCGTTCATCGCCGCGGGTTACGACTACCAGCCTCAGGCGTTCAACAACGGTGGCGTGGAAAACGCCGCCGGGCAGAACGAAGGTTCGTGCAAGACCCTGGGCCTGGCGCTGCTGGAAGGCCTGAGCGATGAAGAGGCGCTGTTGGCCTTTGGCGAACATTACCGCTCGGTGGTGGCCACGCCTGAAGGCAGCGACCACGGCAATATCCGGGCGTTGATCGCTCAGGGTCTGGCCGGGGTCAAATTCACCCAACAGCCACTGACTCGCCGCTGATTCAAAATCAAAGATCGCAGCCTCGTTTCACTCGACAGCTCCTACAGGGATCGTGTTTCTCTGTAGGAGCTGTCGAGTGAAACGAGGCTGCGATCTTTTGATCTTCCACCGCACATCCCGACTTTTAAGATTGACCCGGCCACTTTATTTCGTTTGCCCGACACCACTGCTCACGGCTTAGATAAAAAGAAGCATCCCTTCTTCAGAGTCGGTCATCCATGAGCAGCGAAACCATCAGCCAGTCGATCAACGTCGTTCATCCCGTCACGCTCAGCCACGGCAAAAACGCCGAGGTCTGGGACACGGACGGCAAACGCTATATCGACTTCGTCGGCGGCATCGGCGTACTTAACCTCGGCCATTGCCATCCGCGCATCGTCGAAGCCATTCGCGAACAAGCCACGCGCCTGACTCACTACGCGTTCAACGCCGCACCGCACGTGCCCTACATGGAACTGATGGATCGTCTGACGGCGTTCATTCCTGTGGAGTACGCTGTCAGTGGCATGCTCACCAACAGCGGCGCAGAAGCGGCGGAAAACGCCCTGAAGATCGTCCGCGGTTCGACCGGTCGCACGGCCGTCATTGCCTTCGACGGCGCCTTCCATGGCCGCACGCTCGCCACCCTCAACCTCAACGGCAAAGTCGCGCCGTACAAACAGAAAGTCGGCGTGCTGCCGGGGCCGGTGTTCCATTTGCCGTACCCAAGCAAGGACAACGGCGTGACCTGCGCCGAAGCGTTGAAGGCGATGAATCGACTGTTCAGCGTCGAAATCGACGTCGATGACGTGGCATGTTTTATCGTCGAACCGGTACAGGGCGAAGCAGGCTTCCTGGCGATGGACGTGGAGTTCGCCCAGGCGCTGCGCACGTTTTGCGATGAAAAAAACATTCTGCTGATCGCCGATGAAATCCAGTCCGGCTTCGGCCGTACCGGCGAGCGTTTTGCCTTTTCGCGCCTTGGCATCGAGCCGGACCTGATCCTGCTGGGTAAAAGCATTGCCGGCGGCGTGCCGCTGGGCGCGGTGGTCGGGCGCAAGTCGCTGCTCGACACGTTGCCCAAAGGCGGACTGGGCGGCACCTATTCAGGCAATCCCATTGCCTGTGCTGCCGCGCTGGCGACACTGGATGAAATGACGGATGCCAATCTGCAAGCCTGGGGTGCGCAACAGGAAGAAGCGATTGTCAGCCGCTATGAGTCCTGGCGCGACAGCAAACTTTCGCCGTACCTGGGACGCTTGACCGGCGTCGGCGCGATGCGCGGCATCGAGCTGATCAACACCGACGGCACACCGGCCTCGGCGCAGTTGACGCAACTTCTGAGCCTGGCGCGAGACGCCGGTTTGTTGCTGATGCCCAGCGGTAAATCGCGCCACATCATTCGACTGTTGGCGCCGTTGACCACCGAGGCGGCGGTGCTGGAGGAAGGCCTGGATTTGCTCGAGGCGTGCCTGAAGAAACTGGCTTGAGCATGGAAGTTGACGCACATCCTGTGGGAGCGGGCTTGCCCGCGATAGCGATTTATCATTAAACATTTATGTCGCCTGACGCACCGCCATCGCGGGCAAGCCCGCTCCCACAGGTTTACGGCATTTTTCTGAAGGCACAAAAAAACCGGCCGAAGCCGGTTTTTTCATTTCAACGATTTCAGAACTTGGCGTTCTGCAGATCATCGAGGTAACGCTCGGCATCCAGTGCCGCCATGCAGCCAGCGCCGGCAGAGGTGATCGCTTGACGGTAAACGTGGTCAGCCACGTCACCGGCGGCGAAGATGCCTTCGAGGTTGGTCGCCGTGGCGTTGCCTTCACGGCCGCCATGGACAACCAGGTAACCGTCTTTCAGCGTCAGCTGACCTTCGAACAACGAAGTGTTCGGGGTGTGGCCAATGGCGATGAAGACGCCGTCGACTTTCAACTCGTCAAAGCTGCCGTCGTTGTTCTTCAAGCGGGCACCGGTCACGCCCATATTGTCGCCCAGGACTTCGTCCAGATTCGCGTTCAGCTTCAGGATGATCTTGCCTTCGGCAACGCGGGCATTGAGCTTGTCGATCAGGATCTTCTCGGCGCGGAAGGTTTCGCGACGGTGGACCAGGGTCACGGTGCTGGCGATGTTGGCCAGGTACAGCGCTTCTTCCACGGCAGTGTTACCGCCGCCGACCACGGCTACAGGCTTGTTGCGGTAGAAGAAACCGTCGCAGGTTGCGCAGGCCGAAACGCCTTTGCCCATGAACGCTTCTTCCGACGGCAGACCGAGGTAACGAGCGCTGGCGCCGGTGGCGATGATCAGGGCGTCGCAGGTGTACGTCGCGCTGTCGCCGATCAGGGTGTACGGCTTGGCAGCGAAGTCCACGGCATTGATGTGATCGAAAACGATCTCGGTTTCAAAGCGCTCGGCGTGCTCTTTCATGCGTTCCATCAGCGCCGGGCCGGTCAGGCCGTGGACGTCGCCCGGCCAGTTGTCGACTTCGGTGGTGGTGGTCAGTTGACCGCCGGCTTGCATGCCGGTGATCAGCAGTGGCTTGAGGTTGGCACGGGCGGCATAGACCGCGGCACTGTAACCGGCAGGGCCGGAACCGAGAATAATCACTCGCGAATGACGGACTTCAGACATGACCTGCTCCTGTTGACCGGCCCGGAACACCTGGCGCGGAACGCCGGGTTGCCGGCGGGAATAAAAAAGGACCGTTGAATGCCTTGGGGAAGGCTTGGGTTCGACAGTCCTGTAAAAAGAATGGGTGCAGCGTATCGAGGGGGCGAAGATTAAGGAAATACGGTTTAACAATCCAGCTCATAGGTGGTCTCTATCCCGTCACACTGAAGATAGAGACGCCTTTGTTACAGTTGATGTCGATGCTTCGACCGCGCTTTCGCCTGTCAGGCAAAGCCGGTAAGGTCGGCGCGTTTACCCTTTGCTCGGAGCACGTTATGCCCGCCCCCGTTCTGTCCGGCCCGCAATACCTGCGCGAAGGCCTCAAGCTGGTCCTGAGTCCCAGCCTGCGTTTGTTCGTGTTGTTGCCCCTGGCGATCAACCTCGTGCTGTTCGTCGGATTGATCTACCTGGCCAGCCATCAATTCAGCCTGTGGGTCGATACGCTGATGCCGTCCCTGCCCGACTGGCTGAGTTTTCTCAGTTATGTTCTCTGGCCGATTTTTGTCGTGCTGGTGGTTCTGATGGTGTTTTTCACCTTCACCATGCTCGCCAACGTCATCGCCGCGCCGTTCAACGGCTTCCTGGCGGAGAAAGTCGAAGTGGTGGTGCGCGGCACCGATGACTTTCCAGCATTCAGCTGGGGCGAACTGATTGCCATGATCCCGCGCACCCTGTCCCGGGAAATGCGCAAACTCGGCTACTTCCTGCCGCGGGCAATCGGGTTGTTCATTCTCTCGTTCATCCCCGTGGTGAACATCATCGCCGCACCGCTTTGGCTGCTGTTCGGCGTGTGGATGATGGCGATCCAGTACATCGACTACCCGGCGGATAACCACAAACTCGGCTGGAACGAGATGCTCGCCTGGCTGCGCCAGAAACGCTGGCAGAGCATGAGTTTCGGCGGGATCGTTTACCTGGTGCTGCTGATTCCGGTGGTCAACATTCTGATGATGCCGGCCGCCGTGGCCGGGGCGACGCTGTTCTGGGTGCGTGAGCGTGGCGCGGAGAACCTGGTGACCCAACGCTGACGCCGTCACAAATCCATCATCGAAACGCCACAATGACGACATGGCCTCAGCCGACACTGAGGTCATGACGACAGCTCTGCATATCACCCTGATCACCGAAACCTTCCCTCCCGAAATCAACGGCGTGGCCAATACCCTCGGCCGCTTGTGCGATGGCTTGCGCGCGCGCGGGCATCAGGTCGAACTGGTGCGGCCGCGTCAGGGCTGCGATCAGTTGGCGGCCAGCAGCGATGAGTTGCTGCTGTGTCGCGGCTGGCCGCTGCCGGGCTATCCGGGTTTGCAATGGGGTCAGTCGTCGATGCACAAGCTGCTGCGGCGCTGGAAGCGTCATCGCCCGGACGTGCTCTACATTGCCACGGAGGGACCGCTGGGGTTGTCGGCATTGCGTGCCGCGCGGCGCCTGGGGATTTCGGTGGTCAGCGGCTTTCACACCAATTTCCAGCAGTATTCCAATCAGTACGGGCTCGGCTTGCTGTCGCGCTTGCTGACTCATTACCTGCGCTGGTTCCATAACCGTTCTACGTTGACTCTGGTGCCCAGCATCAGCCAGCGACTGGAACTGGAGCGACGTCATTTCGAACGTCTGGCGTTGTTGTCCCGAGGGGTCGACAGCCAATTGTTTCATCCGGTCAAACGCCTGCAATCTTTACGCGAACAGTGGGGACTGGCCGAGAAGGACATCGCGGTCATCCACGTAGGACGCTTGGCGCAGGAGAAAAATCTTGGCTTGCTCAAGCGCTGTTTTGACGCGCTGAAGGCCACATATCCACAGCGCAAATTGAAATTGATCGTGGTCGGCGACGGGCCGCAGCGAGGTTTTTTGGAGAAGGAACTGCCGGAAGCGATTTTCTGCGGCTCACAACGTGGCGAAGCGTTGGCCAGTCACTATGCGTCAGCGGATGTATTTCTGTTTCCGAGCCTGACCGAAACTTTCGGCAATGTCGTGCTTGAAGCGCTGGCCTCGGGATTGGGTGTGGTGGCTTACGATCAGGCGGCTGCGGCTCAGCACATTCGCCATGGCTACAACGGCGTGTTGGCGATGCCGGGGGACGAAGAGGCATTTTGCGATGCCGCGACGTGGTTGCTGGAGGAGCGCGAAACCTTGCGTTGCGTGCGGCTGAATGCGCGCCAGCATGCGAGTCGCCAGGGTTGGGCGGCGATTATCGAGCAGTTTGAGGGGCAGTTACGGGGGGCTTGTTCGCAGGAACAGGTTTTGCCTGATGTGGCGTTGTTGCCTTAAGAGCTTCGCGGGCAAGTCGGATCGCCGCACCGCTCGCTCCTACAGGATTTGTGTCGCTCGCGATACTTCGAACGACTCAAATTCTGTAGGAGCGAGCGGTGCGGCGATCCGACTTGCCCGCGAAGAGGCCCTTCCGAGCGCTGCTTAAACCAGCGTCATCAACGCCTCACGGCTGAACGGCAGGATGTCTTCCTCACGACCGTCACGCACTTTCTGCGCCCAGTCCGGGTCGACCAGCAGAGCACGCCCTACCGCCACCAGATCAAACTCATCGTTGTTCAAGCGCTCCAGCAGTTTTTCCAGGCTGGCCGGCTGCGCGATCTTGTCGGTGTTGACCATGAACTGCAGGAACTCGCCATCCAGGCCGACGCTGCCCACGGTGATAGTCGGTTTGCCGGTGAGCTTGCGGGTCCAGCCGGCCAGGTTCAGCTCGGAACTGTCGAACTCCGGCTCCCAGAAGCGGCGCGTCGAGCAGTGGAAAATGTCCACGCCAGCGTCGGACAGCGGCTTAAGGAATTCACCCAGTGCCTCCGGCGTTTGCACCAGGCGCGCGGTGTAATCCTGCTGCTTCCACTGCGAGAAACGGAAGATAATCGGGAAGCCTTCGCCGACGGCTGCACGCACCGCCTGAATCAATTCGATGGCGAAACGCGAACGGTTGGCCAGGTTGCCGCCGTATTCGTCGGTGCGCTGGTTGCTGCCTTCCCAGAAAAACTGGTCCACGAGATAGCCGTGGGCGCCGTGGATTTCCACGCCGTCCATGCCGATGCTTTGGGCGTCTTTAGCCGCTTGGGCGAACGCGGCGATCACGTCCTGGATATCTTGTTTAGTCATGCCGTGAACCACGACCTGACCGTCCTTCAATTTCTCTGACGGACCGTAACCCGGCACGCTGGCATCCGGTTCGGTGCCGATGCGGCGCACACTGCCCACATGCCACAACTGAGGAACGATCTTGCCGCCCTCGGCGTGGACCGCATCGACCACTTTCTTCCAGCCGGCCAGCGCTGCTTCGCCGTAGAAATGCGGCACGTTCGGGTAGCCGTTGGAGGCCTTGTGCCCGACGGTGGTGCCTTCGGTGATGATCAGGCCCACGCCTGCGGCGGCGCGGCGACGGTAGTACTCGATCACTTTGGAATTAGGCACGCCGCCCGGCGAAAACGAACGGGTCATCGGCGCCATGACGACGCGGGTCGGCAGCTCGAGGGTGCCGAGGTGGAACGGTTTGAACAGGGCTTTGACTGGCATGGGACGCTCCACGTGAAAAGACTTTATGACGGCGATAATATGGAGAGCCGCAAGCTTTGAACAGCACTATTGATTGCGGTGATTAAGGTCTAGAAGATAAGAACCATTGTAGGAGCGAGGCTTGCCCGCGAAGGCGTATGTCAGTCGATATCAATGTTGAATGACATGACGCCTTCGCGGGCAAGCCTCGCTCCTACAGGAACAGGGGGGGGTCAGCTCAGCGCTTTTTCAATCGCATGGATGACCGTCGGATCATCCGGCGGCGTACGGGGCGAGAACCGCGCCAACACACGCCCGTCCTTGCCCAGCAGGAATTTCTCGAAGTTCCAGGTGATGTCACCTGGGAATTCCGCACCCTCGCCGGCCAGCAGTTTGTACAGCTGATGACGTTCATGCCCGTTGACTTCCAGTTTGCTGGACAACGGAAAAGTCACGCCATAGTTGAGGCTGCAAAACTCCTGGATCTCTTGCTCGGTGCCCGGTTCCTGTCCGGCAAACTGGTTGCACGGCAAGCCCAACACGCTGAAGCCTTTGGCCTTGTATTGCTGGTAGAGGTTCTCAAGCGCCGCGTACTGTGGGGTCAAGCCACATTTGGAGGCGACGTTGACCACCAGCACGACGTTCCCTTTAAAGGGCGCCAGCGGTAGCTCCTGTCCATCCAGGGCTGTCAATTTAAGGTCGTGAAAAGCACTCATGACGAACTCCAGATTCCCGTGTTCTACTCGAAACAGCCACTTGGCGTTGTCGCCAGGGACAGCCGCGGACTAAAAAGGCGCCCCTCGGGCGCCTCTCCAGTTCTCTGAGCTTAGCGCAGAAAATCAGTGGTGATGGCCACCTTCGCCATGGACGTGACCATGAGCGATTTCTTCCTGGCTGGCGTCACGGATGTCGATGATCTTGACCTGGAAATTCAGGCGCTGACCGGCCAACGGGTGGTTGCCGTCGACGGTGACTTCGTCGCCGTCCAGATCGCGGATGGTGACGATCTGCATTTGGCCGTCCGGCGCGGAAGCGTGGAACTGCATGCCCACTTCCAGTTCGTCGACGCCTTCGAACATGCTGCGGCTCAGGGTGCTGACCAGTTCGGCAGCGTATTCGCCGTAGGCATCTTCAGGTTCAACGGCTACGGTCAGCTCGTCGCCGACTGCTTTGCCTTCCAGTGCCTTTTCCAGGCCCGGGATGATGTTACCTGCGCCTTGCAGGTAGACCAGCGGCGCGCCGCCGGCGGAGCTGTCGATGACCTCACCAGCGTCGTTGGTCAGGGTATAGTCGATGGAGACAGCCTTATTGGCGGCGATCAGCATGGGGCGAGACCTTTTGCATAAGAATGAAGAAAGGCCAAGTTTAGCGAAGCAATCGTCCGAAAGCGAACACAACCCGGACAGACGGATCGCGGCGAAAGGCTCGACGGTCACAGGTTTCCATCAGGATGAGGACGGGCATTGGGTGGCGGAGCTTTCCTGCGGCCACACCCAGCACCTGCGTCACCAACCACCGTGGCAATCGCGCGCCTGGGTCCTGGACCCCGCGCAACGTATTGAAAAAATAGGCCAGCCCTTTGATTGTGGTTGGTGCGCACAAGGCTCGGTTAGCGATAACCTTGGCGACTGAATTTCGGTAGATCGTCAGCTATAGATGATCGCCATTGCCATGCACCCTTAGAGAATCCGCATGCAAACTTTTTTTATCGCGCCCACCGATTTTGGTGTGGGTCTGACCTCCATCAGCCTCGGGCTGGTGCGCACCCTTGAGCGCGCCGGCCTCAAAGTCGGCTTTTTCAAACCGATTGCCCAGCCGCATCCGGGTGACACCGGCCCGGAACGCTCTACTGAACTGGTGGCGCGCACCCACGGCTTGAAACCGCCGCAGCCACTCGGTCTGGCTCACGTCGAGCGCATGCTTGGCGACGGTCAGCTGGATGAGCTGCTCGAAGAAATCATCACCCTTTATCAGCAAGCGGCCGTCGGCAAGGACGTGCTGATCGTCGAAGGCATGGTCCCGACCCGCAGCGCAAGTTACGCCGCACGGGTCAATCTGCATTTGGCGAAAAGCCTCGATGCCGAAGTGATCCTGGTCTCGGCACCGGAAAACGAAGTGCTGACCGAATTGTCTGGCCGGGTGGAATTGCAGGCGCAATTGTTCGGCGGTCCGAAAGACCCGAAAGTCCTCGGCGTGATCCTCAACAAGGTCAAGACCGATGAAAGCATGGAGGCCTTCGCTTCGCGCCTCAAAGAGCATTCGCCGTTGCTGCGCAGCGGTGATTTCCGCCTGTTGGGTTGCATCCCGTTCCAGCCGGAATTGAACGCCCCGCGCACTCGCGACGTCGCCGATCTGATGGGCGCGCAGATTCTCAATGCCGGCGATTACGAAACCCGGCGCATGACCAACATCATCATCTGCGCCCGCACCGTGCGTAACACCGTGGAGCTGCTCAAGCCCGGCGTGCTGGTGGTGACCCCCGGCGATCGCGACGACATCATCCTTGCCGTCAGCCTCGCCGCCATGAACGGCGTGCCCCTGGCCGGCCTGTTGCTGACCAGCGACACCCTGCCCGACCCGCGCATCATGGACCTGTGCCGAGGCGCGTTGCAGGCGGGCTTGCCGGTGTTGTCGGTGAGCACCGGTTCCTACGACACCGCCAACCAGTTAAACGGTTTGAACAAGGAAATCCCGATCGACGACCGCGAGCGCGCGGAGATCATCACCGACTTCGTTGCCAGTCATCTGGATGCCAACTGGCTGCACCAACGTTGCGGCACCCCGCGTGAAATGCGCCTGTCACCCGCGGTGTTCCGTTATCAATTGATCCAGCGCGCCCAGGCCGCCAACAAGCGCATTGTCCTGCCTGAAGGCAGCGAGCCGCTGACCGTGCAGGCCGCGGCGATCTGTCAGGCGCGGGGCATCGCCCGTTGCGTGTTGCTGGCCAAACCGGAAGACGTCGAAGCCGTCGCCCGCGCCCAGGGTATCGAGTTGCCGCCCGGCCTGGAGATTCTTGACCCAGACCTGATTCGCGGCAATTACATCGAACCGATGGTCGCCCTGCGCAAGAGCAAAAGCCTCAACGCACCAATGGCCGAGCAACAACTGGAAGACACCGTGGTGATCGGCACCATGATGCTGGCGCTGGATGAAGTCGACGGTCTGGTCTCCGGGGTCATCCACTCCACCGCCAACACCATCCGCCCGGCCCTGCAGCTGATCAAAACGGCGCCGGGCTGCACGCTGGTGTCGTCGGTGTTCTTCATGTTGTTTCCGGAAGAAGTGCTGGTCTACGGCGACTGCGTGATGAACCCGCACCCGAGCGCCAGCGAACTGGCCGAGATCGCCCTGCAAAGCGCCGACTCGGCGGCCGCATTCGGCATTACCCCGCGCGTGGCGATGATCAGCTACTCCAGTGGTGAATCGGCCAGCGGCGAAGAAGTCGAGAAGGTTCGCGAAGCGACGCTGCTCGCCCACGAACAGCAGAACTCGTTGCTGATCGACGGCCCGTTGCAGTACGACGCCGCTGCCAACGAAACCGTTGCCCGGCAACTGGCGCCGAACAGCCAGGTAGCCGGTCGCGCCACGGTGTTCGTGTTCCCGGACCTCAACACCGGCAACACCACGCACAAAGCCGTGCAGCGCAGTGCCGATTGCGTCAGCCTCGGGCCGATGCTGCAAGGCCTGCGTAAACCGGTGAACGACCTGCCGCGCGGCGCGCAAGTCGATGACATCGTGTACACCATCGCATTGACCGCGATTCAAGCTGCCAACCGACCTATGGATCTTTAAATGCTGGCCTTTCTACCTGCCGCCGTGCGCGGCGTGATTGCATCGTTGTTGCTGGCGTTGAATACCATTTTGCTTTGCTCGTTTTTGTTCTGCGTGGCGATCTTCAAGGTGTTGCCCTTTGCCCTCACCCAGCGTTTCACGCTGTGGTTGATGAGCCATACCCATGAAGCCTGGATCAGCAACAACAAGGCCTGGATGAACCTGGTCTGCGGCACCCGCTGGCACCTCAGCGGCCTGCAAGGGCTGGATTATCAGCACTCCTACCTGATCACCAGCAACCACCAGAGCTGGGTCGACATCATGGTGTTGCAGTACGTGCTCAACCGTCGCATCCAACCGCTGAAGTTCTTCCTCAAACAGGAACTGATCTGGGTGCCGGTGATCGGCCTGGCCTGGTGGGCCCTCGGCTTTCCGTTCATGAAGCGCTACTCCAAGGCCTACCTGGAAAAGCACCCGGAGAAGAAAGGCAAGGACCTGGAAACCACCCGCAAGACCTGCGACAAGTTCCGTAGTAACCCGGTGGGGATTTTCAATTTTGTCGAAGGCACGCGTTTCACTGAAGGCAAGCATGCCCAGCAGAAATCACCGTTCAAGTATCTGCTCAAGCCCAAGGCTGGCGGCATTGCGTTTGTGCTGGATGCGATGGGTGAACAGCTTGAGTCGATCGTCAACGTGACCATTCACTACCCGGGCGGGCGTCCCGGTTACTGGGACCTGCTGTGCGGGAATGTGAAAGAGGTGGTGGTGCATTTTCAGGAGCTGAAGATTCCGCCGCAGTTCATCGGCAAGAATTACGACCAGGATGGGGAGTATCGATTGCAGTTTCAGGGCTGGATCAATCAGTTGTGGGAAGACAAGGATGCGTTGCTGGAGCAGATGCATCGGGAGTATCCGGCGAAGTAATCAGGCGCCTGTACCGGCCTCTTCGCGGGCAAGCCTCGCTCCTACGGATTTGGGATGATCGCAACATATGACGCGACACAAACCCGTAGGAGCGAGGCTTGCCCGCGAAGGCGTCCGAACTGGCACAAAAAAACCCGCCGATGATCGCTCATCGGCGGGTTTTTTATTAACGGCTAACGCTTAGATCGCGCCACGCTGACGCAGCAGATCCAGCACTTGCTTGACGCTTTCTTCCAGCGACAGCGACTGGGTATCGACCACGAGGTCGGCGTCCAGCGGCACGTCGTACGGGAAGGAATCACCCGGGATGTTATCCCCGGCCGCCGCGTACAGTCCTTGCGGATCACGCTCAGCGCAGACCGTCGGAGAGGCCTGGACATAGACCGTCAGCAGACGCTCCTTGCCGATCAGCTCCCTGGCCTGCTCACGACCTTCGGCACTCGGCGCAACGAAGGCTGCCAGCGTCAGTAGACCGGCTTCGTTGAACTGACGCGCAACGTGCGCCGCACGACGCCAGTTCTCGGTACGCCCGGCACGATCCTGCGGCAGACCTTTGTTCAGGTCGTGACGCAGGTTCTGACCATCGAGTACAAACACCGCACGGCCCAGGTCGAACAGCTTGCGCTCAACCGCATAAGCCAGGGTGCTTTTGCCCGCGCCCGACAAACCACTGAACAACACGGTGGCCGGTTGCTGGCCGAAACGCTGGGCGCGTTCTTCCGTGGCCACGTGCGCCAGTTTGCCGTGGTGCGTGCTGCTGCCATGCGCCAACGGCTGAGCGATGATCATGCCGGCGGCAACGGTGCCGTTGGTCAAACGATCGATGACGATGAAAGAGCCGGTGGTGCGGTTGCTGGCGTAACCGTCTAGCGCAATCGCTGCGTCGAGGCTGACCTTGACCCGACCGATCTCGTTCAGTTGCAACGCACTGGCAGGACCTTCTTCCAACGTGTTCACGTCAACGCGGTTGACGATGCTGGTGATCGAACCCGGCACGTAAGAGGTGGCGCGCTTGATGTCGTATTTCTTGCCCGGCAGCATCGGCTCTTCGGCCATCCACACCAGCATGGCGTCGAAGGCGTCGGTGACTTGCGGCAGGTTGTCGGCGTGCACCAGCAAGTCGCCGCGAGAGATGTCGATCTCGTCTTCCATGGTCAGCGTCACCGCTTGGCCAGGACCTGCGTGTTCCAGCTCACCTTCGAAGGTGACGATGGATTTCACGCGGCTGCTCTTGCCCGACGGCAGCACGACGACTTCGTCGCCCTTGTGCACGACGCCGCTGGCCAGCGTACCGGCGAAACCACGGAAGTTCAGGTTCGGACGATTGACGTACTGCACCGGGAAACGCAGGTCGGTGTAGTTGCGGTCGTTGGCGATCTCGACGGTCTCGAGAATCTCCATCAGCGACTGACCGGTGTACCACGGCGAGCGCTCGGACTTGTTCACCACGTTGTCGCCTTTCAGAGCGGACATCGGCACGAAGGCCATGGTGGTCGGCTTGAACGCGATGCCTTCGGCGAACTTCAGGTAATCGGCCTTGATCGACTCGAACACGGTTTCGTCGAAGCCGTTTAGGTCCATCTTGTTGATGGCGACCACGATGTGCTTGATGCCCAGCAGCGAGGCGATGAAGCTGTGGCGACGGGTCTGGGTCTGCACGCCGTAACGGGCATCGACCAGGATGATCGCCAGGTCACAGGTGGACGCACCGGTGGCCATGTTGCGGGTGTACTGCTCATGGCCGGGGGTGTCGGCGATGATGAATTTGCGCTTGGCGGTAGAGAAATAGCGGTAGGCGACATCGATGGTGATGCCCTGCTCACGCTCGGCCTGCAGGCCGTCGACCAGCAAGGCCAGGTCGATGTCTTCGCCGGTGGTGCCGACTTTTTTCGAGTCGCGAGTAATGGCTTCCAGGTGATCTTCGTAGATCATCTTGGAGTCGTGCAGCAGGCGCCCGATCAGGGTGCTCTTGCCGTCGTCGACGTTGCCACAGGTCAGAAAGCGCAGCATTTCCTTGCGTTCGTGCTGGCCCAGGTAGGCGAGGATGTCCTCGCTGATCAAATCAGATGCGTGCGACATGACAACCCCTTAGAAATAACCCTGACGTTTCTTTTCTTCCATCGAGCCTGCGCCATCGTGGTCGATGACCCGGCCCTGGCGTTCGGAAGTTCGCGTCAGGAGCATTTCCTGAATGATGTCGGTCAGGCTGGTGGCCTCGGACTCGACCGCACCGGTCAACGGGTAGTCACCCAGTGTGCGGAAACGGACTTTCTTCTTGACGATGCGCGCCTTGTCTTCATCGCTCAGGTGATTGAGCAGGCGTTCGTCGTCGATCATGATCCAGGTGCCATTCATCTCGATGACGTCACGTTCGGCGGCGAAATACAGCGGCACGATCGGGATGCCTTCGAGGTAGATGTACTGCCAGATGTCCAGTTCGGTCCAGTTCGACAACGGGAACACACGAATGGATTCGCCCTTGTTGACGTTGCCGTTGTAGACGTTCCACAGTTCCGGGCGCTGGTTTTTCGGGTCCCAGCGGTGCTTGGTGTCGCGGAAGGAATACACGCGCTCTTTGGCACGGGACTTCTCTTCGTCGCGGCGAGCGCCACCGAAAGCGGCGTCGAAGCCATACTTGTCGAGGGCTTGTTTCAAGCCTTCGGTTTTCATGATGTCGGTGTGCTTGGCACTGCCGTGGGTCAGCGGGTTGATGCCCTGCGCGACGCCATCGGGGTTCACGTGGACCAGCAGGTCAAGGCCGAGTTCTTCGACCATGCGATCGCGGAACGCGTACATTTCCTTGAACTTCCACCGGGTGTCGACGTGCATCACCGGGAACGGCAGTTTGCCCGGGAAGAATGCCTTGCGCGCAAGGTGCAGCATCACGGCGGAGTCTTTACCGACGGAGTACAGCATCACCGGGTTATCGAACTCGGCGGCGACCTCGCGGATGATGTGGATGCTTTCGGCCTCCAGCTGTTTCAGATGCGTCAGTTTGTCGACCATGGCTACTCACGAAAACGATCTTATGGACGGCCAGCGGGCCGTGTTCGAGCGGGGAATCCTAGCACAGCGACCTCTTCTAATCAGGACGCCGACTAGATCGAAAGGGTATATGAATATACCCCCTCGTTTGGGCTCCGGCCCCTTGTAGGAGCGAGGCTTGCCCGCGAAGAACGATACACGGTATGCCTGATGCACCGCGTTATCGTTCTTCGCGGGCAAGCCTCGCTCCTACAGGGAATGGTGTGGAAATCAGATCGGGTTGGGGCAATCGATGAAGATGTGCTCCAGCGCAAACCGACGGGCCAGGTAATCACCCAACGCCTGTACGCCATAGCGCTCGGTGGCATGGTGGCCGGCGGCGATGAAGCTGATGTCGTTTTCCCGTGCGCTGTGGAAAGTCTGTTCGGAAGCCTCGCCGCTGAGGTACAGATCGACACCGGCCAGCACTGCCTGATCGATGTAACCCTGGCCGCCACCGGTGCACCAGCCAACGCGGCGGATCATTTCGCTGCCTTCGATCAGCAACGGCTCGCGGCCCATGACTTCCTGAACGCGACGGGCGAAATCACGGGGCGTCATCGGTTCGCTCAACGAACCTACGAGGCCGACCACCTTAAGGTTGTCCGGATCCAGCGGGCCTTCGACCGTGATGTCGAGCTGACGCGCCAGCTGCACGTTGTTGCCGACGTCCGGGTGCAGGTCCAGCGGCAAGTGATAGGACAGCAGGCTGATGTCGTGCTTGAGCAGGGTTTTCAACCGACGCTGCTTCATGCCGGTGATGCACGGGTTCTCGCCTTTCCAGAAATAGCCGTGATGCACCAGCACCAGATCGGCCTGGGCTTCGACGGCGGCGTCCAGCAACGCCTGGCTGGCGGTGACGCCACTGACGATGCGCATCACCTGCGGCCGACCTTCGACCTGCAAGCCGTTGGGGCAGTAATCGGCAATCCTGGCACTGTTAAGGTAACGGTCGGCTTCTTCGACCAGGGTGCTCAAGGCGACGGCCATAAAAGACTCCTAAATATCCCGTTCAGAGGCGAGCTGCGCCTCGTATAATGCGCGACATTATGGGCGGTCTCATACCGCCTGCAACCTCTCAGGACGTGCTTAATGCTCAAGGCGCTGCGTTTTTCCGGCTGGCCGCTGTTGGCCGGCGTGCTTATCGCTCTGTTGATCATCCAGCGTTACCCGCAATGGGTCGGGCTTCCGAGCCTCGACGTCAACCTGCAGCAAGCCCCGCAAACCACCACGATGCAGCAAGGTCCGGTGTCCTATGCCGACGCGGTGACCACCGCCGCGCCGTCGGTGGTGAATCTGTACACCACCAAAGTCATCAACAAACCGAACCATCCTTTGTTTGAAGATCCGCAGTTCCGCCGCTTCTTCGGCGACAACTCGCCCAAGCAGAAGCGCATGGAGTCGAGCCTGGGTTCGGGCGTGATCATGAGCCCGGAAGGTTACTTGCTGACCAACAACCACGTGACCAGCGGCGCCGACCAGATCGTGGTCGCGCTCAAGGACGGTCGCGAAACCCTGGCCCGCGTAATCGGCAGCGACCCGGAAACCGACCTCGCGGTGCTGAAGATAGATCTGAAAAACCTGCCGTCGATTACCGTCGGCCGTTCAGACAACATCCGCATCGGTGACGTGGCGCTGGCCATCGGCAACCCCTTTGGCGTCGGCCAGACCGTGACCATGGGCATCATCAGCGCCACTGGCCGTAACCAATTGGGCCTGAACAACTACGAAGACTTCATCCAGACCGACGCCGCGATCAACCCCGGCAACTCCGGCGGCGCGCTGGTGGATGCCAACGGCAACCTGACCGGCATCAACACGGCGATCTTCTCCAAGTCCGGCGGCTCGCAAGGCATCGGTTTTGCGATCCCGGTCAAACTGGCCATGGAAGTGATGAAGTCGATCATCGAACACGGCCAGGTGATTCGCGGTTGGCTCGGCATCGAAGTGCAACCGTTGAGTCAGGAACTGGCGGAGTCGTTTGGCCTGTCGGGGCGTCCGGGGATTGTGGTCGCGGGGATTTTCCGTGACGGTCCGGCGCAGAAGGCCGGCCTGCAATTGGGTGACGTGATCCTCAGCATTGACGGCGAACCGGCCGGCGACGGTCGTCGTTCGATGAACCAGGTCGCGCGGATCAAACCGACCGACAAGGTCACGATTCAGGTAATGCGCAACGGCAAAGAGCTGAAGCTCACGGCTGAGATCGGCCTGCGTCCACCACCGGCGCCGGTTAAAGAGAAAGAAGAAAACTCACCCTAGCCCGAAGATCTCGGGCTAACAGCAGACATTCTCATTAGGCATGTTATATTGTTTCAATATCTCAATTGGAACAACATAACATGTCGTCTCGAACAATGGCTTCTGTGGCAAGTCTTGCCCTTGGCCTGCTGGGGGATCCGGTCTTCGCCGAAGAGCCCGGCACCCTCGAACTGGATGCCATCAGCGTCACCTCCGACTATGAATCGCCCACCGGCCCGGTCAAGGGCTACCGCGCTACGCGTTCTTCCAGCGCGACCAAAACCGACACCGCGATCCGCGATATCCCGCAATCCATCAGCGTGATTCCCGTCCGTGTACTCAATGATCTGGGCAGTACCAGCGTCGAGCGCGCCCTGGATTTTGCCGGTGGAGTGTCGAAGCAGAACAACTTCGGCGGCCTGACACTTTACGAATACAGCGTGCGCGGCTTCACCACGTCGGAGTTCTACAAGGACGGCTTCAGCGCCAACCGGGGTTACCCGAGCACCCCGGACGTCGCAAACATCGAGCGCATCGAAGTGCTAAAAGGCCCCGCCGCCAGTCTCTACGGGCGCGGTGATCCGGGCGGCACGGTGAACATCGTCACCAAGAAACCTCAGCCCGAAGCTTTCACCACCCTGAAAACCAGCGTCGGCAGTTGGGATCGCTATCGCACTGCCCTCGACGTCAACACGCCGCTGGATGACGACGCCAACGTTTTATCCCGGGTCAATCTGGCCGTCGAAGACAACCACAGTTTTCGCGATCATGTGAACAGCCAACGAGTGTTCGTCGCGCCCTCCTTCAGCTGGCAACTGAACCCGGACACCAGCCTCTTGGTGGAGAGCGAATTCGTCCGCCACAGTTCCACGTTCGATCGTGGCATCGTCGCGCCGAACAACAAATGGAGTGGCGTCTCCCGCTCGACCTTCCTTGGCGAACCCAATGACGGCAACATCGACAACCACAACAACCTGCTGCAAGCCGCGCTCGAACATCATCTCAATGACAACTGGAAACTGCGCCTGGCCAGCCATTACAAGGAAGGCAAACTCTGGGGCTACGCTTCCGAAAACCGCCCACTGAATGCCGACGGCCACACCCTCAACCGACGCTACCGCGAGCGCGATACAAATTGGCACGACAGCATCACCCAACTCGAATTGCGCGGTCTGTTCGACCTCGGTAGCTGGCAGCACGAGCTGCTGATTGGCAGCGAGTATGAAAACTTCCGCAAGAACGAACGAGTCACCACCATTGCCGGCGGTCCCTACGCCATCGACATTTATCAGCCCGTCTACGGTCAGCCGAAACCCAACGGCAAGCGCTCCGGCACTGACCTTTTTGAACACGTCGAAAGCCGGGCGCTGAACCTGCAGGACCAGATTGTCTTCACCGACAAACTGCGCGGCATGCTCGGTGCTCGCTTCGAACATTTCGAGCAACGCATCGACGATCACAGCCGTGGCGCCACCAGCCGCCAGAGCGACGATGCCCTGACCCAACGGGCCGGCCTGCTCTATCAGCTGACATCCGAAGTCGGGCTGTTCGCAAACGCCTCCACCTCGTTCAAACCGAACAATGGCCTGGACGCTGGTGGCAAATCCTTCGACCCGGAAGAAGGCGTCGGTTACGAAGTCGGGATCAAGAGCGAGCTGTTCGACGATCGCTTGAGCAGCACCCTCGCCGCCTTCCATATCGAAAAGGAAAACGTCCTCGCACTCGACCCGGGCACGGACACCAGTCGCGCCATGGGCAAGGCCCGCAGCCAGGGATTCGACTTGCAAGTCACCGGGCAAGTGACCGACGCGGTGCGAGTGATCGGTGCCTTCGCCTACATCGACGCCGAGGTGACCGAGGGCGACAAGGTGATTCCCACCGGCAGCCGAATCCTCGGCGTCGCCAAACGCAGCGGCAGTCTGCTGGGCGTTTATGAATTTCAGGATGGCCATTTACGCGGCTCGGACGTCGGCGCGGCGTTCACTTACGTCGGCGACCGCTCGGGCGAATCCGGCAGCGATTTCGAGCTGCCGGCCTACCACACCGTCGACCTGCTGGCCCATTACAAGGCCAGTGAAAACGTCACTGTCAGCCTGAACCTGAACAACCTTTTCGACGAGAAATACTACGAGCGCTCGTACAGCAATTACTGGGTCAACCCCGGCGAGCCGCGCAATTTCACCGTCAGCCTCACACTCAATCTGTAAAAGGAAGTTCCCATGCAACACCTCAAACCCTTGGCATTGCTCGGCCTGTTGTTTACCGGCCAGGTCTCGGCCCATGGTCTCTGGACCGAACAACGTCGCGGCAACATCGAAGTGATTTACGGCCATGGCGCCGAAGACAACGCCTTCAAGGCACAAAAAATCAGTGGCGCCTGGGCCTATGACGTCAACGGCAAAATGATCCCGGTGACCGTGCAGCGCCTGGCCGATCACGCCCGCTTGCAGCCGCTGAAGCCGCCCGCCGTGATGGCGGTGGCGCTGGACAACGGCATGTGGTCGCAGACGGCGGATAAAAAATGGATCAACGAAGGACGCAGCAAAGTGCCGGGGGCGATCGAGTCGACGCAGACCTTCAAATACAGCCTGGCGATTTATCAACCAGGAGCGAAGTTGCCGAAGCTTGATCAGATGAAACTGCTGATTCTGCCGGAGGTTGATCCGCTGACGGTCGGACCGGGCAAGTTACTGCCAGTGCGGGTGCTACTCGATGGGAAACCGGCGGCGGGGGTGAAGTTGACTGGCGATTATCGCAGTGCGCCGAATACGTTGAGCACCGAGACGGATGCCGACGGCCGGGCGCAGGTGGTGGTACGCAATGAAGGGTTGAATGTGATTTCGGCGCAGATGGAGATTGTGCTGAAGGACAATCCGGATGTGGCGACGCGCGGGGTGTTTAGTTCGCTGACGTTCCTGGGTGAACCGCATCACGAGTAACCCAGAAAACCTTGTAGGAGCGAGGCTTGCCCGCGAAGAACGATAGCTCGGTGTAACAGGTAAACCGTGTCATCACTCTTCGCGGGCAAGCCTCACTCCTACGGGATCAGCGCTGGATCAGAGGTCGCCGAGGCCGTCGATCAGCGCCTGATTCTGCTCCGGCGTACCGATGGATATCCGCAGGAACTGCGCAATCCGCGCCTGCTTGAAGTGCCTCACAATCACACCCTGCTCGCGCAATTTCGCCGCCAGCCCGGCCGCATCGTGCTTCGGATGACGGGCGAAAATGAAGTTCGCCGCCGACGGCAGCACCTCAAACCCCTTCCCTTCCAATTGCGCAACCACCCACTCACGATGCTCGATGACCAACCGGCAGGTCTTGTCGAAGTACTCGCGATCCTCGAACGCCGCCGCCGCCCCGACATTCGCCAGGCGATCCAGCGGATAGGAATTGAAGCTGTTTTTGATTCGCTCCAGCGCCTCGATCAAATCCGGGTGCCCCACCGCCAGCCCAACCCGCAGGCCGGCCAGCGAGCGGGACTTGGACAAGGTCTGAGTCACCAGCAGGTTCGGATAACGGTCCACCAACGTGATCGCGGTTTCGCCGCCAAAGTCGATGTAAGCCTCATCCACCACAACCACCGAATCCGGGCTGGCCTTGAGGATTTGCTCCACCGCGTCCAGTGCCAGCAGGCAACCGGTCGGTGCGTTCGGGTTCGGGAAGATGATCCCGCCGTTCGGCTTGGCGTAGTCCGCCGGATTGATCTGGAACTGCTCGTTCAGCGGCACCGCGTCGAACTTGATGCCGTATAACCCGCAGTAGACCGGATAGAAGCTGTAGCTGATGTCCGGGAACAGCACGGCTTTGTCGTGTTGCAGCAAGCCGTGGAAGATGTGCGCCAGGACTTCGTCCGAGCCATTACCGAGGAACACCTGATTGGCCCGCACGCCGTAATACGCAGCCACGGCGTTTTTCAGCAGATCGCTGTTCGGGTCCGGATACAGACGCAGATTGTCGTTGAGTTCAGTCTGCATCGCCGCCAGGGCTTTGGGCGACGGGCCGTAAGGATTTTCGTTGGTGTTGAGCTTCACCAGTTTCGCCAGTTTCGGCTGCTCGCCCGGCACGTAAGGCACCAGATCCTTGACGAACGGGCTCCAGAATTTACTCATCTTCAGTTCCCCTGCTTGTCGTCGACGATGCGGTATTCAGCGCTACGGGCGTGGGCGGTCAACGACTCGCCACGGGCCAGCACGGAAGCGGTCTTGCCAAGTTCGGACGCACCTTGCTCGGAGCAGAAGATGATCGACGAACGCTTCTGGAAGTCGTACACACCCAGCGGCGAAGAGAACCGCGCGGTGCCGGAGGTCGGCAACACGTGGTTCGGACCGGCGCAGTAGTCGCCCAAGGCTTCGGAGGTGTGACGGCCCATGAAGATCGCGCCAGCGTGGCGAATCTTCGGCAGCCAGGCCTGCGGATCAGCAACGGACAGCTCAAGGTGTTCCGGCGCGATGCGGTTGGCCACTTCGATGGCTTGGTCCATGTCGCGGACCTTGATCAGCGCACCACGGCCATTGATCGACGTTTCGATGATCTCGGCGCGTTCCATGGTCGGCAGCAGTTTGGCGATGCTGGCGGCGACCTTGTCGAGGAACTCGGCGTCCGGGCTGACCAGAATCGCCTGGGCATCTTCGTCGTGCTCGGCCTGGGAGAACAGGTCCATGGCAATCCAGTCCGGATCGGTCTGGCCGTCGCACACCACAAGGATTTCCGACGGACCGGCGATCATGTCGATGCCAACCTGGCCGAACACGTGGCGTTTGGCGGTGGCGACATAGATGTTGCCCGGGCCAACCACTTTGTCGACCTTCGGCACGCTTTCGGTGCCGTAAGCCAATGCGGCGACCGCTTGCGCGCCACCAATGGTGAAGACGCGGTCAACACCGGCAATGCACGCCGCGGCCAGCACCAGTTCGTTGATTTCACCGCGCGGGGTCGGCACCACCATGACCACTTCCGTCACGCCGGCGACCTTGGCCGGAATCGCGTTCATCAACACCGAGGATGGGTACGACGCCTTGCCGCCCGGGACGTACAGGCCGGCGCGATCCAGCGGTGTGACCTTCTGGCCCAGCACCGTGCCGTCGGCTTCGGTGTAGCTCCAGGAGTCCTGTTTCTGCTTTTCGTGGTAACTGCGCACGCGGGACGCGGCTTTTTCCAGGGCTTCGCGCTGAGGCACGGTGATCCGGGTCAGGGCCAGTTCCAGGCGTTCGCGCGGCAGGATCAGATCCGCCATGGACGCAACGTCGAGGCCGTCGAACTGCCGGGTGAAGTCCACCAGCGCCGCGTCGCCACGCTCGCGCACGGCTTTGATGATGTCCAGCACGCGCTGATTGACCGAGTCGTCAGACACACTTTCCCAGCTCAGCAGATGATCCAGATGATGCGCGAAATCCGGGTCAGCAGCGTTGAGTCGGCGAATTGCAGTCGGTGCGGTCATAGCGAGAGCCTCATAGGATTGGCAAAAACTCAGGCGCCCTAACTTAGCAGTCGTTTCCGCTTGGGCACCTGAGAATTCTGGCTATGAGGCGGATAGACGGGCGCGACTCAAGGTCGCGCAGGTGAATCAGCCGCGGTGTCGAGACTCCACTGCCTTGCGCAGGGTGTCGATCAACGCCTGGATACGGGCGTGCTGCATTTTCATCGAAGCTTTGTTGACGATCAGCCGGGAGCTGATGTCGGCAATGAAATCCTGGGGTTCCAGGCCATTGGCGCGCAGGGTGTTGCCGGTGTCGACCACGTCGATGATCTTGTCCGCCAGACCGATCAGCGGCGCCAACTCCATCGAGCCGTAGAGCTTGATGATGTCGACCTGACGGCCCTGCTCGGCGTAGTAACGCTTGGCGACGTTGACGAATTTGGTCGCCACCCGCAGACGGCCCTTGGGCTCGACATCGCCGACACGGCCGGCGGTCATCAGCTTGCACAGGGCAATTCGCAGGTCCAGAGGCTCGTACAGACCCTGGCCACCATATTCCATCAGCACATCTTTACCGGCGACGCCCAGGTCCGCGGCACCATGCTCGACGTAGGTCGGCACATCGGTGGCGCGCACGATCAGCAGGCGCACGTCGGCCTGAGTCGTGGGGATGATCAGCTTGCGGCTCTTGTCCGGATTCTCGGTCGGCACGATGCCCGCTTCAGCCAGAAGCGGCAGGGTGTCGTCAAGGATGCGGCCCTTGGACAGTGCGATGGTCAACATGGGAAACGTCAGTCCTTATCAGGCTACTGATGCCCGGTCGCAAACGGCGCCGGACACACATCGAGCCGGGAACGGCTCGACTTGAAACGAATTCATCCATATGGAGTAACAGCTACTGCGCTCTGCAATCCTGCGTTGAAAACTGGCTCGAAATGCTCGTTGACTAAAGTCAACTCCGCTTTCTCGCCAGTTTTCGCCTTGTCTTGCATTCGCTCGTGACGCTGTTACACCACATGGAGGGCACCTCCCTGTGCCCATGCAGCAGAAACTAGCCCGGTACGCGGCGGATCTTGGCGCCGAGCATCTGCAGTTTCTCTTCGATGCACTCGTAACCACGGTCGATGTGGTAGATGCGGTCGATCAGGGTGTCGCCTTCGGCGATCAGTGCCGAGATCACCAGGCTGGCCGAAGCACGCAGGTCGGTGGCCATCACTGGCGCGCCTTTCAGCTTCTCGGTACCGGTGACGATGGCCGTGTTGCCTTCGACCTGGATCTTGGCGCCCATGCGGTGCAGTTCGTAAACGTGCATGAAGCGGTTTTCGAAGATCGTCTCGATCACAGCGCCCGTGCCTTCGGCAATGGCGTTGAGGGAGATGAACTGCGCCTGCATGTCGGTCGGGAACGCCGGGTACGGAGCAGTCCGCACGTTGACGGCTTTTGGCCGCTTGCCGTGCATGTTCAGCTCGATCCAGTCTTCGCCGCAGGTGATTTCCGCGCCCGATTCCTTGAGTTTCTCAAGAACGGCTTCGAGGATGGTCGGATCAGTGTCCTTGACCTTCACACGACCGCCGGTCACGGCTGCCGCCACCAGGTAGGTGCCGGTTTCGATACGGTCAGGCATCACTTTGTAGGTGGTCGGGTGCAGACGCTCAACGCCATCGATGGTGATGGTGTCGGTGCCGGCGCCAGAGATCTTGGCACCCATGGCGATCAGGAAGTTCGCCAGGTCGATGACTTCAGGTTCGCGAGCGGCGTTCTGCAACACACTGCGGCCCTTGGCCAGAGCGGCGGCCATCATGATGTTTTCGGTACCGGTCACGCTGACGGTGTCGAAGAAGAAGTGCGCACCGCGCAAGCCGCCTTCAGGCGCCTTGGCCTTGATGTAGCCGCCTTCGACGTCGATGACCGCGCCCATGGCTTCGAGACCACGGATGTGCAGGTCAACCGGACGCGAGCCAATGGCGCAACCGCCAGGCAGGGCGACTTCGGCTTCACCGAAACGGGCAACCATCGGGCCCAGCACCAGGATCGATGCACGCATGGTTTTCACCAGTTCGTACGGTGCGATCAGGGTCTTGATGGTGCGCGGATCGATTTCGACGCTGAGCTTCTCGTCGATCACCGGCTCGATGCCCATGCGGCCGAACAGCTCGATCATGGTGGTGATGTCGTGCAGGTGCGGCAGGTTGGCAACCGTTACCGGGCCATCGCACAGCAGGGTTGCAGCCAGGATCGGCAGGGCAGAGTTCTTTGCCCCGGAGATGCGGATTTCGCCATCAAGACGAACGCCGCCAGTAATAATCAATTTATCCATAAGAATCTCGACGCCCTTGGGCTCAGGTGCGCTCGGCCCAGGCCGCGCTGCTGAAAAATTTCATAGTGACCGCATGGATGCTGCCATCGGTGATCCATGGGTTCAAATGGGCATAGATCTGCTGCTGACGCTTCACCGGGCTCAACGCCGCCAGTTCATCGCTAATCACGTTCAGCTGGAAATTGCAGCCTTCGCCCTCAACTTCTACCAACGTTCCGGGCAGCTTTCCTTCAAGGAAGCTCTTCACTTCTACGGCCTGCATGCTCAACCTCAATCGGCGCCCTGTGCGCGCGGGTCGGACATCATACAAAAAAGCCCCGCGCCTGCGAACCCCGCGAAGCAGGACTCTGACGGGGGGCTTCTTAATAGATGCTGGTTAGGGATGCGCCAACAGCTCGGTCAATTCGCTGACCTGAGCGATTTCACGCATGTCTTCTGGCATCCCGCGGATGCTCAGCGCCTTGCCGGCCGCCTCTGCATCGCGCATGAAGCACAGCAGCAGGGACAAGCCTACGCTGCTGGACTTCAACACTGCCGAACAATCGACTACCACTTCGGCAGCCGTGCTGGACTTGATCAACGCCTGCCCCTGCTTGCGCAGACCAGGGCCGGTGAGGTAATCCAGCATGCCGCTCAGTCGCAGCTCGCCGGTTTCGCTCATCCGAATGGCCGACACACTCATTGGGCTTGCTTCTCAGGGGCTTGACTCTTGCTGGTTTCCTTGGCCTTGGCGACTTCCCCGGCCCAACCGTTGATGGTCTTGTCCAGGTCATTGCCATTGCGCTGCATCGCATCAGCGAACTGATCGCGGAACAGCTTGCCGATGTTGATGCCGTTGATGATCACGTTGCGCAGTTTCCACTCGCCATTGATCTTCTCGAGTGTGTAAGACACAGGATAGATCGAGCCATTGGTGCCTTTGACCGTCATGGCAACGCTGGTACGGTCTCCGGACTCATCCTTGGCAGGGTCGACGGTGATGCCCTGATTGTTGTACTCGAGCAAGGCGTTGCCATAGAACTGGAACAGGCCCTTCTTGAAGTTCTCTTCAAAGGTCTTCATCTGCGCCGGCGTGGCTTTGCGTGAGTACTTGACCGTCATGATGCTTTTGGAAATGCCCTCGGCATCCACGACTGGCCCGACGATGGTGTTCAGCGCCGTGTAAAAGTCTTGCGGATCCTGCTTGTACTTCTCTTTGTTGGCCGACAGATCGGCGAGCAACCGATCGGTGGTGTCTTTCACGATATCGTGCGCTGAGGGCGCTGCCACGGCGTTAGCCATCAACGGCAGGGCCGCGAGTAATACCAACAGGCCACGTCGCAAGGTAGAGATCATTCAAAAGCTCCTCATTTGGCGTCTTTGCTAACGGTATTGAGCAGGAATTTACCGATCAGGTCCTCGAGCACCAGCGACGACTGCGTGTCGTGGATGGTTCCACCATCCTTGAGCAGGGCTTCTTCCCCGCCCACGCTGATACCGATGTACTTCTCGCCCAACAGGCCAGCCGTCAGGATAGATGCAGTGGAGTCAGCGGGCAGGTTATCTACGCGCTTTTCCAGTTGCATGGTCACCCGACCGGTGAAACTGTCGCGGTCCAGATCGATCGCCGTGACCTTGCCGATGGTCACACCGGCCATGGTCACTTTAGCTCTGACCGTCAAACCGGCGATATTGTCAAAATACGCATAAAGTTTATAAGTATCGGTGGTGGCACTCGGGGACAGGCCACTAACCCGCAACGCCAGCAACAGCAAAGCCAGGATGCCAGCCAGCAAGAAAAGGCCGACACCGATTTCCAGGGTGCGGTTTTGCATCAGAAATCTCCAAACATCAAGGCGGTCAGAATAAAGTCCAGGCCGAGCACAGCCAAAGAGGCATACACCACGGTCTTGGTAGTGGCACGACTGATCCCCTCGGAAGTGGGCTCGCAGTCATAGCCTTGGAATACGGCGATCCAGGTCACGACAAAGGCGAAGACGATGCTCTTGATGATGCCGTTGAGCACATCATCGGTGAACGTCACGCTGTTCTGCATGTTGGACCAGTAAGAACCTTCATAGACACCCAGCCAGTCGACGGCCACCCACGAACCGCCCCAGATACCGACCACGCTGAAAATCATCGCCAGCACCGGCAGGGAAATGAAGCCGGCCCACAGGCGCGGGGCAATGATGTACTTGAGCGGGTCGACGCCAATCATTTCCAGACTGGACAACTGTTCGGTGGACTTCATATTGCCGATCTCGGCGGTCAGCGCCGAACCTGCGCGCCCGGCAAACAGCAAGGCCGTGACCACGGGGCCGAGTTCACGCAACAGCGTCAGCGCAACCATCTGCCCGACCGCCTGCTCCGAACCGTAGCTGGATAGAATATTGAAGCCTTGCAGCGCCAGCACCATGCCGATGAACACCCCGGAGACCACAATGATCACCAGGGACATCACGCCCACCGAATGCAGTTGCTTGATCAGCAGGCCAAAACCGCCGCCGATACCGCCGCGGCCGAGCAAGGCATGAAACAGGAAAATCGCCGAACGGCCGAACACAGCCAGCACATCGATGCCGGCATGGCCGAATCGACGCACGCGTTCCAACAGTGAAATCTTGCGCATCAACGCTTCCCCAGAAGATCTGCGCGGTAATCCGTCGCTGGAAAGTGGTATGCGACCGGACCGTCGGGATCGCCGGTCATGAATTGACGAATACGCGGTTCCTGCGAGTTCATCAGCTCCTCGGGAGTGCCCTGCCCCAGGACTTGCCCGTCGCCCACCACATAGATGTAGTCGGCGATGCTGGCGGTCTCGGCCAGATCGTGGGAGACCACAATACTGGTGATGCCCAGCGCATCGTTGAGCAAGCGGATCAGGCGTACCAACACGCCCATGGCAATAGGGTCCTGGCCGACAAAGGGTTCGTCATACATGAGGATCTGCGGATCGAGGGCAATCGCCCGCGCCAGCGCAACACGGCGCTTCATGCCACCGGACAGTTCGTCGGGCATCAGGTCGATGGCGCCACGCAACCCCACGGCCTGCAATTTGAGCAGGACGATGTCACGGATCATTTCTTCCGGCAGCTCGGTATGAACGCGCAGCGGAAAGGCGACGTTCTCGAACACGTCGAGGTCGGTAAACAGCGCGCCGCTCTGGAACAGCACGCCCATGTGCTTGCGCGCATCGAACAGATCGCTGCGCGACAGCTTTGGCAGGTTCTGGCCATTGACCCAGACTTCGCCCTTGGTGGGTCGCAACTGTGCGCCCATCAACCGCAACAGCGTGGTCTTGCCACACCCGGAAGGCCCCATGATGCCGGTGACCTTGCCGCGCGGGATACGGATATCGACGTTATTGAAAATGCTGCGCGCACCGCGCTTGAAGGACAGTCCCTTCAGCTCGACCGCGTAGGCGTTATCGGCACTCATCTAAACTCCTTGCGATGCAGCCTCACACTCGGACGCCTGGCTTTCTGACGAAAGCACATACCTCCCCGGGCAGGCCGAACTGGCGGCGAACTATATCACTGCAAAGGCCAAGCGCCCAAGGCCCAAGCCGGCCCATGTTCAGCAACATGCCAGGCAAAAAGCCCCATTCAGAAGGGATTCGGTAACAGGGAATGACAAAGCGTGACGAACTTGCGTGAGGGTTTTGATCATTACCGCTATAATCGCCGCCTTTTCATCAGGCTATACGATTTCTGACATGAGCCAATCCAGCGACCTGATTCAATCTGCACAACGCACCATCCGCCTCGAACTGGAAGCCGTACAAGGCTTGCTGCCCCATATCGACGCAGATTTCGTACGCGCTTGCGAGATGATTCTGGAGAGCAAAGGCCGCGTGGTCGTGGTCGGCATGGGCAAATCCGGGCACATCGGCAACAAGATCGCCGCCACCCTGGCCAGCACCGGCACCACAGCGTTTTTCGTGCACCCGGCCGAAGCCAGCCACGGCGACATGGGCATGATCACCCGCGACGACATCATCCTGGCCCTGTCGAACTCCGGTTCCACCAATGAAATCGTCACCCTGCTGCCCCTGATCAAGCGTCTGGGCATCAAATTGATCAGCGTGACCGGCAATCCGGACTCGGCGCTGGCCAAGGCTGCCGAGGTCAACCTCAATGTTCACGTCGAGCACGAAGCCTGCCCGCTGAACCTGGCGCCGACTTCGTCGACCACCGCCGCGCTGGTCATGGGCGATGCCCTGGCCGTTGCGCTGCTGGAAGCCCGGGGCTTTACCGCTGAAGACTTCGCCTTTTCCCATCCGGGCGGCGCGCTGGGCCGACGCCTGTTGCTGAAAGTCGAAAACGTCATGCACGCCGGTCAGGAACTGCCGCAGGTTCAGCGCGGCACGTTGCTCAAGGATGCACTGATGGAAATGACCCGCAAGGGCCTGGGCATGACCGTGATCCTGGAAGCCGATGGCAAACTGGCCGGGATCTTCACCGACGGTGACTTGCGCCGCACACTGGACCGCAGCATCGACATCCACAGCGCCACCATCGATCAGGTCATGACCGCGCACGGCAAAACCGCTCGCGCCGAGATGCTCGCCGCCGAAGCCCTGAAAATCATGGAAGACCACAAGATCAACGCACTGGTCGTGGTCGACAGCGAAGACCGCCCGGTCGGCGCCTTGAACATGCACGACTTGCTGCGTGCGGGAGTAATGTAATGAGCACGGACCTGCTGCAACGCGGCAAACAGATCAAACTCGCGGTGTTCGACGTCGATGGCGTGCTGACCGACGGGCGCCTGTACTTTCTCGAAGACGGCAGCGAATTCAAGACGTTCAACACCCTCGACGGTCAAGGCATCAAGATGTTGATGGCAGCCGGCGTGCAGACCGCTATCATCAGCGGCCGCAAGACCCCGGTGGTCGAACGGCGGGCGAAGAACCTCGGCATTCCACACCTCTACCAGGGCCGCGAAGACAAACTGGTGGTGCTCGACGAACTTCTTGCCCAACTCAACCTAAGCTATGAACAGGTCGCCTACCTGGGTGACGACTTGCCGGATCTGCCGGTGATTCGCCGCGTGGGCCTGGGCATGGCCGTAGCAAACGCTGCCAGCTTCGTGCGTGAACACGCCCATGGCATTACCCTGGCCCGTGGTGGCGAGGGTGCCGCTCGCGAATTCTGTGAATTGATCCTGCGCGCCCAGGGCCGCCTCGATGCGGCCAACGCCGCGTACCTGTGAGCCCATTATGCTGAGCAAAAAGATTCGTAACCTCCTGCTGTTCGGCTGCATCGCGGCGCTGTTCGCCGCGGTCGGCTACTGGAACATCAGCCCGGAACGCTTCCTCGACAAACCCGTAGCCAAGGTCGATGAAAGCGCGATCGACTATTACGCCCTCAACGCACACAGCGTGCAGTACCTGCCGGACGGCAAATTGCAGTACGAAATGACGTCCGACAAGGTCGAACACCTGAAAGTGAGCGAGGTGACGTTGCTGACCAACCCCGACCTGAACATGTTTCGCGGTACGCAGTTCCCCTGGCACGTCCAGAGTGAGCACGGCGAAGTCAACCCGGACGGCACTCAGGTCGAGCTGATCGATTCGGTGCGCATCACCCGTTTCGACGAGAAAAACCGTAGGACCCTGATTACCACCACCCGTATGACTGTGTTCCCCAAGGAGCAATATGCGCAGACCGATCAACCCGTTAGAATCGACGGCGCTGGCGGTGTATCGACAGGCAACGGAATGAAAGCGTATTTGAAAGAAAGCAGGATACACCTGCTATCGAACGTAAGAGGACAGTATGAGGCTCGTTAAAACTCTCCCTATTTTGCTCAGTCTGGGCGCAGCACTGGGAAGCGTGAGCGCCTGGGCTCTGCCGAACGATCAAGAGCAGCCTATCCGCATTCAGGCCGACGACGCCCAACTGGACGACAAGAATGGCGTTGCCACCTATAAAGGTGACGTGATCATTACTCAGGGCTCGATGAAGGTCACTGGCAATACCGTGACCATCACCCGCACCCCGGCTGGCGACATCGATGTGGTGACCTCGGTGGGCAACCTGGCCTACTTCGAGCAGATGCAGACGGCTGGCGACACCAAGCCTGTTCAGGGTTGGGGGGTGACTATCCAGTACCACGCCTCGCAAAACCGCGTCGTGCTGATCGATAAGGCAAAAGTTATCGACAAGGACAACAACACCACCCAAGGCGAGAAAATCGTCTACGACACCGAGAAAAAGCTTGCGAGCGCCGGTCGCGCGACAGGCGCCAAGGTCACCGAGTCGCGCCCGCGCATCGACATGGTGATCCAGCCGAAGAAGAAAACCGACGAGCAAAAGGCCCAGTAATGGCAACTCTGAAAGCTCAGCATCTGGCCAAGAGCTACAAGAGCCGCCAGGTCGTGCGCGACGTCAGCCTGTCCATCGACAGCGGTCAAATCGTCGGCCTGCTAGGTCCTAACGGCGCCGGCAAGACCACCTGCTTCTACATGATCGTCGGCCTGGTGCAGGCCGATCAGGGCCGCGTGCTGATCGATGATCTGGACGTCAGCCACCAACCGATGCACGGCCGTGCAAAGGCCGGTATCGGCTATCTTCCGCAAGAAGCGTCGATCTTCCGCAAACTGTCGGTGGCGGACAACATCATGGCCATCCTCGAGACCCGCAAGGAACTCGACAAGGCCGAGCGTCGCAAGGAGCTGGAAAGCCTGCTGCAGGAATTCCACATCAGCCATATCCGCGACAACCTCGGCATGAGCCTGTCCGGCGGTGAGCGTCGCCGGGTGGAAATCGCCCGGGCACTGGCCACCAACCCGAAATTCATCCTCCTCGACGAACCATTCGCCGGTGTGGACCCGATTTCGGTGGGCGACATCAAACAGATCATCTACCACCTCAAGGCCAAAGGCATTGGCGTGCTGATCACTGACCACAACGTCCGTGAAACCCTGGATATCTGCGAAACCGCCTACATCGTCAACGATGGCCAACTGATCGCCGAAGGTGACTCCGCCACCATCCTGGCCAACGAACTGGTCAAGGAAGTGTATCTGGGCCACGAATTCCGCCTTTAAGCGCTAAGGTGTCTGGCTGATTGTCCGAGCGCTTGTCTCGATAAAAAATCAATACTTTTTTATTGTTACAGCGCTCTAGGCAAACGCTGCAGTTTCGGGCATATAATTTGCTTATGTTTGGCGCTCCGGCGCCCTGTAGTGGATGGCGCATGTGCGCCGGCGAATAAGGTGTTAAGCCCCTGCCATGAAACCATCGCTAGTCTTGAGAATGGGCCAGCAGCTGACGATGACACCTCAGCACCAACAGGCCATCCGCCTGCTCCAATTGTCGACCCTGGACCTGCAACAGGAAATCCAGGAGGCCCTGGAGTCCAATCCGATGCTCGAACGCCAGGAAGAAGGCGACGACTTCGATAACGCCGACCCCTTGGCCGACAAAGCCGAACAGCTCCCCAACGCCGATATTTCGGAACCCTCTTACCAGGAAACCGCCCCGACGGTGGATAACCTCGAGGAAGGCGACTGGAACGAGCGCATTCCCAACGAGCTGCCCGTCGATACCGCGTGGGAAGACGTCTACCAGACCAGCGCCAGCAGCCTGCCGAGCAATGATGACGACGAGTGGGATTTCACCACCCGCACATCGGCCGGTGAAAGCCTGCAAAGCCATTTGTTGTGGCAACTGAACCTGGCACCGATGTCCGACACCGATCGCCTGATCGCCGTGACCCTGATCGACTGCATCAACAATCAGGGCTACCTGGACGAAACCCTCGAGGAAATTCTCGAGGCCTTCGATCCGGAACTGGACATCGAACTGGACGAAATCGAAGCCGTCCTGCACCGCATCCAGCAATTCGAACCAGCCGGCATTGGCGCCCGCAACCTGGGCGAATGCCTGCTGCTGCAATTGCGCCAACTGCCAGCCAAGACGCCTTGGCTGGCCGAAGCGAAACGTCTGGTCACCGACTACATCGACCTGCTCGGCAGCCGTGATTACAGCCAGCTGATGCGTCGCATGAAGCTCAAGGAAGATGAATTGCGCCAGGTCATCGAGCTGGTGCAGAGCCTCAACCCGCGCCCGGGCTCGCAGATCGAGTCCAGTGAAGCCGAGTACGTTGTCCCTGACGTGATCGTGCGCAAGGACAATGAGCGCTGGCTGGTCGAGCTGAACCAGGAATCGGTGCCACGACTGCGGGTCAACGCCCAATACGCCGGGTTTGTGCGCCGCGCCGACACCAGCGCCGACAACACTTTCATGCGCAATCAGTTGCAAGAAGCCCGCTGGTTCATCAAAAGCCTGCAAAGTCGCAACGAAACCCTGATGAAAGTGGCCACCCAGATTGTCGAGCACCAGCGCGGCTTCCTGGAGTACGGCGACGAAGCGATGAAACCGCTGGTGCTGCATGACATCGCCGAAGCGGTGGGGATGCACGAGTCGACGATTTCACGGGTGACCACGCAGAAATTCATGCATACCCCTCGGGGCATCTATGAACTGAAATACTTTTTCTCCAGCCACGTCAGCACCTCCGAAGGCGGTGAATGCTCGTCCACAGCGATCCGCGCGATCATCAAAAAACTGGTTGCCGCGGAAAATCAGAAAAAGCCGTTGAGTGACAGCAAGATCGCTGGTTTACTGGAGGCACAAGGCATTCAGGTGGCTCGCCGCACCGTCGCCAAGTACCGCGAATCTCTAGGGATCGCGCCTTCGAGCGAACGCAAGCGGTTGATGTAGAGCCACGCCACAGCGTTCCAGTGGTAGATCATCTGATCTACCGCTTTATGCACTGGCAACGAAGGAGAAGCTGTATGCAAGTCAACATCAGTGGACACCAACTGGAAGTGACCGAACCTCTGCGCGCCTACATCGGCGAAAAACTCGAACGATTAGAGAGGCATTTCGACAAGATCACCAACGTGCAGGTCACGATGACGGTCGAAAAGCTCAAGCAGAAAATCGAAGCCACGCTGCATATTCCCGGCAATGAAGTGGTCGCAAACGCGGAGCATACCGATATGTACGCGGCGATCGACGCACTGACCGACAAGCTGGATAAACAACTCAAAAAGCATAAGGAAAAGACCCAAAGCCTCCTTCAGGGCGCGACCGGTCGTTAACACTCCCAACCCATGATCCGACTTGAAAACATCCTGACCCCCGGCCGTTCCCTCGTGAACGTGCCGGGCGGCAGCAAAAAGAAAGCCCTCGAGCAAATTGCCAACCTTATCCACCGCGAAGTGCCGGATCTGGCCATGCAGGATGTTTTCGAGAGCCTGGTCGCCCGTGAAAAACTCGGTTCTACCGGTTTTGGCAACGGCATCGCCATTCCCCACTGTCGCCTCAAGGGTTGCACCTCACCCATTAGTGCCTTGATGCACCTCGATGCACCCATCGATTTCGACGCCATCGACGGCGCCCCGGTTGACCTGCTGTTCGTTCTGCTGGTCCCGGAAGCCGCTACCGATGCCCACCTGGAACTACTGCGCCAGATCGCCAGCATGCTCGATCGCAAGGAAGTCCGCGAAAAACTGCGCAGCGCCCCGAGCAATGAAGCCTTGTATCAGGTTGTCCTGGACGAGCAAAACGGTCATTAATCATGCGCCTGATCATCGTCAGTGGCCGTTCCGGCTCAGGTAAAAGTACCGCACTCGATGTTCTCGAGGACAACGGCTACTACTGCATCGACAACCTGCCCGCCGGATTGCTGCCGGAACTGGCCGAGCGAGCGCTGATTCATACTGAACTCGCACAACCGCTGGTTGCTGTATCTATCGATGCGCGCAACCTGCCGAGTCATCTATCGCGGTTTCCGGAGCTGCTGGAAGAAGTCCGCAGTCGGCATATCAAATGCGATGTGTTGTACCTGGACGCCGACGAAGAGACCTTGCTCAAACGCTTCTCGGAAACCCGCCGTCGCCACCCGCTGAGTACTGCCCACCGTTCGTTGGCGGAGGCGATTCAGGACGAAACCAGTTTGCTGGGGCCGATCGCCGATCTGGCGGACCTCAAAGTCAACACCACCAACCTGAACCTGTATCAACTACGCGATACCATCAAGTTGCGCCTGTTGAACCAGCCAGATAGCGGCACTGCGTTCCTGGTGGAATCTTTCGGATTCAAACGTGGCATGCCGGTAGATGCCGACCTGGTGTTCGACGTGCGCTGCCTGCCCAACCCTTACTGGAAGCCGGAATTGCGCGATCAGTCCGGGCTTGATCAACCGGTGGCCGAGTACCTGGCGGCACAACCGGACGTCGAAGAGATGTTTCAGGACATTTCCACTTACCTGCTCAAGTGGTTGCCGCGCTTTGCCGCCAGCAACCGCGCTTATGTCACCATTGCCATTGGCTGCACCGGCGGGCATCACCGCTCCGTCTACCTGACCGAACGTCTGGGCCAGGTCCTGCAACAATCCCTGAAGAACGTCCAGGTTCGCCACCGCGACCTCAGCTAAAGGATTCACATCGCGATGCCTGCTCGGGAAATAGAAATCATCAACAAGCTGGGCCTTCATGCCCGTGCTTCGGCAAAATTCGTTGGCGTTGCCGGTGAGTTCAAGGATTGCACGATACGGGTCGGACGTACTCCCGAGTCCATGGTAGACGGCAAAAGCATCATGGCCATGATGATGCTCGCCGCCGGCAAGGGAACAAAAATTCACCTGAGTACCGAAGGTGAGCAGGCCGACGATGCCTTGCAAGCATTGGTGGATTTGATCAACGACTACTTCGGCGAAGGCGGCTAAGCACTCGCCTAGGCGAGTGCAGTATCCATCACCATCATCAAACAAAACCCGATCAACAAGCCAAGGCTCGCCAGCTTGTCGTGACCATTGCGCCGCGACTCGGGGATGACTTCATGGGTGACCACCAGCAACATCGCACCCGCCGCCAACGCCAATCCCAACGGCAACAGCAATTCGGCCAGGCTCACCAGCCAGGCGCACAACAGCGCGAAGACCGGCTCGACCAGACCTGACGCAGCACCTATCAGGAACGCCTTGACCCGCGACATTCCCGCCCCGGCCAACACCAGCGCGATTACCAGTCCTTCCGGCACATCCTGCAACGCGATGCCCATGGCCAGGCTGTCAGCATCGGGCATTCCACCACCGGCCGAGACTCCGACCGCCATGCCTTCAGGAATGTTGTGGGCAATGATGGCAAACACAAACAGCCAGATCCGTGGCGGGATGAATGGCCGCTCCAGCGTTCCGACGAACATTTCCGGCGAAGCGCCAGACACCTTTCGGTCCACCAGAAACAGCCCGAACGCGCCGAGCATGATGCCGAAGCTGATCAGGCCACTGGCCGCCCAGGGAGTCAGCCCCAGGCTTTCAGCAGCGGAGATACCCGGAACGATCAGCGAAAACGCCGTCGCCGCAAGCATCACCCCGGCACCGAAACCGAGCAGTGTGTCGCTGACCGCCTGTGGCATCCGCCGAATCACCAGCACCGGCACCGCACCCAACGCAGTGCCCAGGGCGCAAATCGCCCCGCCCTGCAGAGCACGCAACAGTTTGGGTTCGAGATTCAGCCACGCCAGCCCATGGGCGACCAATAACGACATGCCCGCCAGCAGCAACAGCGATCCCAACGCGTAACGAAACATTCGTCCGCTGCCGATTGCCAGTGTTTCAGTGCCCATAGTCAGCCTTGGATTGTTTTTATAGAGGACTTAAACCAGCGCAGCCTGATAACGCGCAGTGACTTCAGGCCAAATGATCACGTTGTAGAACGCATTAATGTATTCCGGACGACGGTTCTGATATTGCAGGTAATAAGCGTGCTCCCAGACGTCCAGGCCAAGGATCGGCGTATTGCCATTCATCAACGGGCTGTCCTGGTTACCGCTACTTTCCACAATCAGGGTCTTTTGCGGCGTGACGCTGAGCCACGCCCAGCCACTGCCAAATCGGGTCAGCGCAGCTTTGGTGAACGCATCCTTGAAACTGTCCAGACCGCCCAGTTGCTCATCAATCGCCTTGGCCAGCGCACCGTCGGGTTTGCCGCCGCCGTGAGGCGCCATCACTTCCCAGAACAGCGAATGGTTGGCGTGGCCGCCGCCCTGATTGATCACCGCCGCGCGGAGTTTTTTCGGCAGTTGCTGGACGCTGGCGACCAGCTTTTCCACCGACCACTCGGCAAATTCGGTGCCTTCGACCGCGGCATTGAGATTATTGATGTAGGTCTGATGGTGCTTGGTGTAGTGGATCTCCATGGTTTGCGCATCGATATGCGGTTCCAGGGCATCGTAAGCGTAAGGCAGGGCAGGCAAGGTAAAAGCCATTTCAATGGACTCCATGATGTAGAGGCGCAGGCGATGCGGTATCGGTGTGCAGCAAACGGTGGGTGCGCGGGTATTCGCAGTGTTCGCTGATGAAATTCAGCAGCTCGACATAAGTTTTGCTGCTTTGGCGCAGCGCGGCTTCACGCAGGGCCGGGGCCAGGCGCGGGTCCTGCAGGGTCTGCAACAACCGCTGATGGATCGCGCACAAGTATTCGGCGCTCTCCTCCGGCTGGTTCAGACGCAAATGCAGGTCCGCCAGGTTGTGATGGGAAATCACGCAGGCCGCCACCGCTTCGTCGGCATCCGCCCAGCGCTCGAACAACACCTGGGCCAGGGCAAGGGCCTGCAAGTAAGCCTCGCGGGCATCGACCAATTCGCCCAGCATGAAATGGCGATTGGCCCTTTCGATCGTGCGTTTCCAGTGCTCCATGGTGAGCCTCCAAAGCGGTAGCGGTGATTACACGCCGTCTGCGGTGAGCTTCTCTGGATTGAGCAATTCTTCCAGTTGGCTGCGCGTCAGGTCGGTGTGTTCCAGGGCGACATCGATCAACGGCCGCCCCTGCTGATAGGCCTTCTTTTTCGGCGATGTCCAGGGCGAAGTGGCCGTGCAACACGCCAGATACCGGCCTTCAGCCAGGTAATGCTCGATCAGACGCGGCTCGTCGGGGTCCATCGCGCAACGGATCTGGCGACTCATCCAGCGCAGCTTTCGAGGTAAGGCTGCTCGTGCAAGGCTGAACTCATGATCCGGGCTCATTCGTTAATGAGATTTATTATTAGATGATAATGAGAACCAAAACAACCCCAGCGATGTACCGAGTACATTGTGGGAGCGGGCTTGCCCGCGATGAGGCCATCACATTCAATATCTTCGTTGCCTGATACTCCGTCATCGCGGGCAAGCCCGCTCCCACAGGGTTTTGCGTGAGTCCAATAAAAAAGGCGCGCCATCCGATAGATAGCGCGCCTTTTTGTGTAACGGTCGGGGGTTTAGCTACCGGCCACAGTCATCCGCTCAATCAACACCGAACCAGTGCGAATGTTGCTGCGCAATTCCAGGTCATTACCGACGGCAACGATCTGCTTGAACATGTCACGCATGTTGCCGGCGATGGTCACTTCCTGGACCGCGAACTGGATTTCGCCGTTCTCGACCCAGTAACCCGCTGCACCACGAGAGTAATCGCCGGTGACCATATTCAGCCCCTGGCCCATCAGCTCGGTGACCAGCAAGCCGCGACCCATGCGGCGCAGCAAGGCGGCCTGATCTTCATCACCATGGGTGACGAACAGGTTGTGCACGCCACCCGCGTTGGCGGTGCTCGGCATGCCCAACTTGCGGCCGGAGTAAGTGCCGAGGATGTAGGAGACCAACTCACCTTTTTCGACGAACGGTTTGGCGTAAGTCGCCAAGCCATCACCGTCGAACGCCGAACTGCCCATGGCGCGCATCAAGTGCGGACGCTCATCGATGGTCAGCCATTCCGGGAACAGTTTCTGACCCAGCGTACCTTCCAGGAACGACGACTTGCGATACAGACTGCCGCCGGAAATCGCCGAGAGGAAGCTGCCGAACAAGCCACCGGCCAGTTCCGCGGAAAACAGCACCGGCACTTCGCAGGTCGGCACAGGACGGGCGCCCAATCGGCTCGCGGCCCGTTGCGCGGCGCGTTGGCCGATGCTCACCGGGTCGGCCAGCAAGTTGCCCTGACGGTTCACGTCGTACCAGTAATCGCGCTGCATCTGGCCATCGGCCTCGGCGATCATCACGCAACTCAGGCTGTGTCGGGTCGACGCGTAACCGCCGATGAAACCGTGACTGTTGCCGTAAACGCGGCAGCCTTGATGGGTGCTAAGGGTGGTGCCATCGGCGTTCTTGATCCGGCTGTCGGCAGCAAATGCCGCTGCTTCACAGGTCAGCGCCTGTTCGATGGCTTGCTCCGGAGTGATGTCCCATTCATGGAACAGGTCGAAATCCTGCAGATCCCTGGCCATCAGCGCGGCATCCGCGAGGCCGGAAGCTTCGTCTTCGGAGGTGTGCTTGGCGATGGCCAACGCCGCCGCGACGGTTTCACGAATTGCTTCAGGACCACTGGCCGAGGTGCTGGCCGAGCCTTTGCGCTGACCGACGTACAAGGTGATGCCAAAGCCCTGGTCGCGGTTGAATTCGACGGTTTCGACTTCACGCTGGCGCACCGAGGTGGACAGGCCCTGCTCCAGGGACACGGCCACCTCACAGGCACTGGCTCCCTGACGCTTGGCTTCAGCGATGATCTGCTCGACTTGTTCTTGCAGTGCCGGCAACGCTTGTGGGCCGACGCTTTCAACTGCACTCATGCTGTTCTCCACTCAAATTCTGCTTTCGGCTGGGGCCTTCGAGCGACCGGGCCGGACAAGCGGCCCCCGACTGGTTATCATGGCGGCGTTTCTTTGCGGACGGCCACCATGGTTGATTCTTACGACGACTCCCTCGATACGGGAGAAAAAAGCAAATCCCAGGTTAAACGCGAGCTTCATGCTCTGGTTGACCTCGGCGAGCGCCTTACAACGCTCAAGCCTGACTTGCTGGCAAAACTGCCGTTAACCGACGCTATGCGCCGGGCACTGGCTGATGCGCCCAAGCACACCGCGAATATCGCGCGTAAACGGCACCTTATGTTCATCGGCAAACTAATGCGCGATCAGGACACTGACGCCATTTTGATGCTGCTCGATCAACTCGATGCCTCCACCCGGCAATACAACGAACGTTTCCATGGCCTGGAACGCTGGCGCGATCGCTTGATCGCAGGCGACGATGCGGTCCTGGAGAAGTTCGTGCTCGACTACCCGGAGGCTGATCGTCAGCAGTTGCGCTCCCTGATCCGTCAGGCCCAGCACGAACTGGCGACCAACAAGCCACCGGCATCGAGCCGTAAAATCTTCAAGTACATCCGTGAGCTTGACGAGACTCAACGCGGTCTGCGTTAAATCTCGAATCGGGTGAGTCGCCAAGCGGCTCACCCGAAGCTCCATCCTTTTACGATCCTGTGCCACCCACAGTGATCGCATCGATTTTCAGCGTTGGCTGGCCGACACCCACCGGCACCGACTGCCCATCCTTGCCACACGTCCCTACTCCGCTGTCCAGCGCCAGGTCGTTACCGACCATCGACACCTTGCTCATGGCTTCCGGGCCGTTGCCGATCAATGTTGCGCCTTTGACCGGGGCGGTGATTTTGCCGTCCTCGATCAGGTACGCCTCGCTGGTGGAGAACACGAACTTGCCGCTGGTGATGTCCACCTGCCCGCCGCCGAGGTTGGCGCAATAGATGCCGCGCTTCACCGAGGCGATAATTTCCGCCGGGTCGCTTTCGCCCGCCAGCATGTAGGTGTTGGTCATCCGTGGCATCGGAAGGTGCGCGTAGGATTCACGGCGACCGTTGCCGGTGCGGGCCACGCCCATCAGGCGCGCGTTGAGCTTGTCCTGCATGTAGCCTTTGAGTACGCCGTTTTCGATCAGCGTGGTGCACTCGGTCGGCGTGCCTTCGTCATCGACGCTCAGGGAACCGCGACGCCCGGCCAGCGTGCCGTCATCGACGATGGTGCACAGCTTGGACGCAACCATCTCGCCCATGCGCCCGCTGTAGGCCGAACTGCCCTTGCGATTGAAGTCGCCTTCCAGGCCGTGGCCGACCGCTTCGTGCAGCAGCACGCCGGACCAGCCCGAACCAAGTACCACCGGCAACGTACCGGCCGGCGCAGGAATGGCTTCCAGATTCACCAATGCCTGACGCAGTGCTTCACGGGCATAGCTCATGGCGCGGTCTTCAGCGAGGAAATAACGGTAATCGGTACGACCGCCACCGCCATGACCACCGCGCTCGCGGCGACCGTTTTGCTCGACGATCACGCTGACGTTAAAGCGCACCAGCGGCCGCACATCGGCGGCCAGGCTGCCATCGGTCGAAGCGACAAGAATGCGCTCCCAGACCCCGGCCATGCTCACGGTGACTTGCTGGATACGCGGATCGAGGGCGCGAGTCGCGACGTCGATGCGCTTGAGCAGTTCGACTTTTTCGGCGCGGCTCATCACTTCCAGCGGGTTGTCCGGCCCGTACAACTGGGCGACGTCCGCCGTGGTGAAGGCCTGCACGGTGCCGTTCTGCCCGGCGCGGGAGATCGAACGCGCCGCACGGGCCGCAGCGCCGAGGGCTTCGAGGGTGATGGCATTGCTGTAGGCGAAACCGGTTTTTTCACCCGATTGCGCACGCACGCCCACACCTTGATCGAGGTTGAAGCTGCCTTCCTTGACGATCCCGTCTTCCAGCGCCCAGGACTCGGAAATCTGCCCCTGGAAATACAGATCCGCGGCATCGATGCCCGGGCCGGCCAGATCGCCGAGCACACCTTGCAGGCTCTCGATCGTTACGCCACCGGGCGCCAGGAGGTGTTCACTGACGGAGGACAACAACTCGCTCATATGTTTACGCCTTAAATTCGTCGTTCCGGGCAGGTCGCTGCGCGCCCTGCGAGAAAAAGCGCCGGTGACTGGACACCGGCATCCGCGCCCTGATGGACGCCTGTTCGCTGCTATCGCGTTCGGCCAGCAGCACGGCCTCGCCTTGATCCTGTTGGGCCAGCACCCGACCCCAAGGGTCGACGATTGCGGCGTGCCCCCAGGTTTCTCGCGGCCCCGGATGTGTCCCACCCTGGGCAGCCGCGAGTACATAACATTGAGTCTCGATGGCCCGCGCGCGAATCAGCACATCCCAATGCGCCGCGCCGGTCACCGCGGTAAATGCCGACGGCGCGGTAATCAATTGCGCGCCCGCAGCCCGCAATTCGCTATACAACTCCGGGAAACGCAGGTCGTAACACACCGTCAGGCCGACCCGGCCAACGGGCGTGTCCGCCACCACGACTCCACTGCCATAAGCATAGTCATCGGATTCGCGATAACGCCCGCGATTGTCCGCCACGTCCACGTCGAACAGGTGCAGCTTGTCGTAGCGCGCCACCGTTTCGCCCTGATCATTGACCAGCAACGAGCAGGCATGCGCTTTGGACGTCGGATGGTCCACCGGCGGCAACGGCAACGTGCCGGCCACTATCCATAACTTGAGGTCACGGGCGGTCTGTTTCAACCACGGCAGGATCGGACCTTCGCCCAAAGCCTCGGCGCGGCCAATGTCGGCAATGTCGCGACGGCCCATGGCGGCGAAGTTTTCCGGCAGCACCGCCAGCTTCGCGCCACCGGCCGCGGCCTCTTCGAGCAGACGCCGAGCCCGGGCCAGGTTGGCCAGCACATCGCTCTGGCTGACCATTTGAATCACCGCAAAAGTCATGGCCATTTCCTTATCGGGAATCAACCCAACCCTGTAGGAGCGAGGCTTGCCCGCGAAGGCATCTTGCCTGACACACCGCGGTGCGTCGATTCGCGGGCAAGCCTCGCTCCTACAAAGATCAGGGGTGAAGCATCAGAACCGAGGACCATGCTACTCCATAGATCTGGAGAGCGGCCTTTCAAAAAGGCTTGTCGAAGGTAATTTTCGGCTCTTTCCATGGGCCTTTGACCGTGTATTTGACGCTGGCGAAACGCGCCACGCGGTCACCGATCAGCTTGTCGATCAAGAACAACGCGCCACCGATGGCCGGTGCGCCGACAATCAACGCAGCAATCGGCAGGTTGTTGGTCACCGGCAAAGTCACCAGCAGCTTCGCGTCCACCTGATCGGCCACCAGGTTCAGGGTACCGTTCAGTTCGATATTGCTCGACGGACCAGTCAGCCGGATCGGCTCCTGCGTCACATAAACCCCGTTGGTCGCGGCCAGCAGACCTTTGACCCGGTCATAACTCAAACCTTTGCCGAACAGGTCCGAGAAGTCCAGGCGCAGACGGCGACCGATGGAATTGAAGTTAAGCAGGCCGAACACACGCAGCGCCTGGGCGCTGCCTTCGACCTCAACGAACTGGCCTTTATTCAACGAAGCATCGAGGGTGCCGGAGAACCGTTTGGTGGCCAGCCACGCCGGTGAACCAGGCCAGCGACCGTCGACATCCATATGAAACTCTTCACTGGTGACGCTCGGCGCAAAGCCCCAGCCTTTGAGCACGTCAGCGAGATTCTTGCCGCTGATCCGCCCTTTGTACCAACTGCTGGAGCTGCCGGGTATGCCTTCCCATCCGCCAGTGCCCTGCAACAAAATGCCCTTGAGGCCCAGATCCAGCGTATTGAACGCAATGCCCCTGGCGGTCGGACGGACTTTCAGGTACCAGGCGCCAACGAGGTCCTGACCCTGGAACAGTTGATTGATGGTGATATCCAGCGCCGGGATCTTGGTCGGGTCCACCGAGGCCAGCGGGTCCGGTGAGTTTTCATCGGCCAGGACCGTCGGGTCTGGCGCCGGCAACCGCACGGTTTGCAGATTGATCGCAATCGGCGCGCCTTTAGCATCGGGGATGCTCGCGCGGCCCTTGACCTGCTGACTGTCGAGTTGCATGGCCCACGCTGCGGCTTTGCGGTTCAATTGCACCGACGCCTGATCGAGCGTCGTGCCGATACCGCTGAGTTTACCGACCTTGAAGTCGGCACTGCTGAGCAATTGCTTGGCATTGCCGCCCGGATCCTGGCCGGCGTACTTGTCCACCAGATCCTTCCACGGCCCTACATCCAGTTCCGACAGTACGCCGCGCACTCGCAACCCTTTGGCGCCGGGCAGCACGGCACTGCCGCCGCCCAGGAACAACTCGCCACGACCGTCGGCAAAATTGCCGGTCGGCGCCGCAAAAGTGAAATCTGCAAGCTCACCATAGTTGACCCAGTAACGCCGTTCCGGTCCCTGCAGGGTCATGCGGAACGTGGTGTCGCGGCCAGCATCGGCGGTCATGCCGAACGGCGGGGGCAAGTCGATCGCCACGCCTTTGAGGCTGGAATTGACCATCAACTGACTGTCGGCGCCATCCAGGCTCAGTTGTAGCTGATACGGGATCAAACCGGACACCGGCAATGGCTGGGTGACGCTCAACCAGTCAGTGAGTTTCTTGACCTCGACCTGACCGGATGCAGTGACACGGGTCTTGAGATTGCCCGCGCTGCCATCTGCAAAAATCTGCGCGGTGACCGGTTTATCAAAGGCGCGCGCGGTGATGTTCTGTCCGCTCAAGCCCTTGGCGCTGTCGAAGCGAAAATCGCCCTTGAGTTGCGTGAGTTCCAGGGAAGGCTCGGCCAGCTTCAAACGCGCCTTGGAGGTCTTGAAGTCGACGAGAATCTTCGGCTGCTCGCCTTTGACCAACGGAATGTCCAGCTTCAGCTTGCCTTGCAGATTGCCCTCGCCTTCCCAACCGGCGAAGGTGTCTGCGGTGCCGATCGGCGCTTCCTGAAGAATCTTCAGGCCATCGCCCAATCCGCCGGAGAACCCACCGTCGAGGAACAGGTGAACGCTTTGGCCTTCCGGCGCATGGGGAATATTGACGTAAATGTCACGAACCTGAGTGTCGAGCAACTGGCCCTTGCTGGCCAGGATCCGCACGCCACTGTCCTCAACGAACACATCACCGGTGACCTTGCTGACATGTGGCCAACCCGGCTGAAAGGCCAGTTCGGCATCGTGCACCTTGAAAAACAGGCTGATGCTGCGCGCCGTCTCGGCGGCGCCATGGTTCAGCGAGCCCTGATACTGGAAGAAGCCCTGGTCCACCGCGCCTTTAAGGATCGCCGTACGCAGCCATTCGTCCAGCGCCGGACTGAGCATGGTCGGCAAGTACTTGGCGGTGTAGCGACCGTCGCCGTCCACCAGGCCGACCCGCAGGTCCATGTAGTCTTCCTGGGTGTGGTCGAAATGCAGGCGGATCAGGAAGTCACCGGCAATCTTGCCCTCCTCGCCCAGCACCCTCAGGTATGGCGCGATCAGGGTGAAACTTTCTTTGTCGAGCTTCCAGGTCAGCCGCGCATTGGCCTGAATGTATTGCCATGGCTTGGCAAAAATCGGGTCCAGGTGCAGGACAAAATCCTTGCTGTCCATCCGCAGTTCGCCCTGGCCGAGGTCACCGCTGATGCTGCCGCTGACATTTCGCGCCGCCGGAGCGCCGTGGTAGGCGTCGAAGCCGACCTGATCGAGGTTGGCGGCAAAGCTCAACTTGCTGTCATCGGTGGCATTGGGCCGCAGATCGATCAGCACGTTGCGTAGCCCACCGGTCACCTTGAGTCGTTCGACCGCGGTGGCAACGCCTTCGGGCAGCGGTCCCAAGGCGTTGATCAGCGGCGTGAGCGGGGTAAGATCGAGGCGGTCGGCTTGCAAATGCCAAAGCTCTTCAGCCTTGTCGGTGGCGGCGGTCTGTCGAAGTTGCAGGTGCGATTCCCAGCGGGTCTCGCCGAAGTTCATGGCCAGGGAATCCAGGGTCACCAGCATGCCTTCGGTGCTGCGCTGGAAGTAACCGTTGAGCGCCAGATTGTTGATCTGGATCGGCTTGCGCTCGGCATAGGCACCCTTGAGTTGCGGCGCGTTCAAGCGAATGGCGCCGCTTTGCAGCGCGCCCTTGCCCCAGTTCACCCAGAGCTCGCCACCGGCCTTGAGTTCGGAGAAATTCCATTGCCGGGTCACACGCTCGGGCAGCCATTTCGACCAGTCGCTTTGCGGCAGGCTCAGGTAGGCCTCGGCCTCGCCATCCTTCCACTGGCTGGCGCGAATACGCGTGTGCACACTCATGGCCACCGGTTGGCCGTCTGGGAGGTTAAGACGGACATCGAGGCGCTGGCGGGAGACGCCGGTTTTCAGATTCAGGCCAACGTAAGTCAGGGTCAGCGGCGGGTGGTCCTGTGGCTGCAACGTCACCTGGCTGTCGATCACCGACAGCTGCTGGACCATTTGCATGCGATTGAGCAACTGCTGCGGATCAAGCGGCTGATCTTGTTGCACCGGCAGCCCTTCCAGCGCCCACTGACCGTCCGCGCCTTCCTTGAGGCTGATCTTCAGGCCGTTGAGTTCCAGGTGGGCAATGCGAACTTCGCGAGCCAACAGGCTTTCCCAAAGGTCCGGTACCGCTCGTACCTGATCCAGGTGCAGGGCGTTGGCGCCCTCGCCGACCGTCACATCGTGCGTCAGCAAAATCGGTGCGAAACCGCTCCAGTTACCTTCCAGCTTGCCGATCTGCAGCGGCATGCCCAAGGCGGCGCTGGCTTTGGTTTCGACGTCGGCACGGTATTCGGCCACCAGAGGCGTCAGCTCCCGGCCGAGGCTGACATACAACGCCATCAACACCAGGACCAACGCGCACAGGCCAAGACCCCAGCGGGTCAGTGCGGCCAAAATGCGTGTCAGACGTTCCATGTCAGTTGGCTCCCATGGCAAAAATACTGCAAAAAGCTGAGGCCAGCCGTTCTAGTAAGGTTGAAACACAGCGATTCAGAGCAGCACCACGTCGTATTGTTCCTGGGAGTACATGGTTTCCACCTGGAAACGAATGGTGCGTCCGATAAATCCTTCCAGCTCGGCGACATTACCCGACTCTTCATCAAGCAAACGGTCGACGACTTTCTGGTTCGCCAATACACGATAGCCTTCCGCTTGATAGGCACGCGCCTCGCGGAGGATTTCGCGGAAAATTTCGTAGCAGACCGTTTCCGGCGTCTTCAGCTTGCCGCGGCCCTGGCAGCTGCTGCACGGTTCGCACAACACTTGTTCGAGGCTTTCGCGGGTGCGCTTGCGAGTCATCTGCACCAGGCCCAACTCGGTGATGCCGATGATGTTGGTCTTGGCGTGGTCACGCTCCAGTTGTTTCTCGAGCGTGCGCAGGACCTGACGCTGATGCTCTTCGTCTTCCATGTCGATGAAGTCGATGATGATGATCCCGCCCAGATTGCGCAGGCGCAGCTGACGGGCGATGGCGGTCGCGGCTTCGAGGTTGGTCTTGAAGATGGTTTCTTCGAGGTTGCGATGGCCGACGAACGCCCCGGTGTTGACGTCAATAGTGCTCATGGCTTCGGCCGGATCGACCACCAGATAACCGCCGGACTTGAGCGGCACTTTGCGCTCGAGGGCTTTCTGGATTTCGTCTTCGACGCCGTACAGGTCGAATATCGGCCGCTCGCCCGGATAATGCTCAAGACGATCGGCGATTTCCGGCATCAGTTCGGCGACGAACTGCGTCGTTTTCTGAAAGGTTTCCCGGGAATCGATGCGGATTTTCTCGATCTTCGGGCTCACCAGGTCGCGCAAGGTGCGCAACGCCAGACCGAGGTCTTCGTAGATCACACTCGGCGCGCTGATGGTTTTGATCTGTTCGTTGATCTGATCCCAGAGGCGGCGCAGGTAGCGGATGTCCATGAGGATCTCATCGGCACCAGCCCCTTCGGCCGCAGTACGCAGGATGAAACCGCCCGCCTCCTTGATGCCTTCTTTGGCCACGCAATCGGTGACGACTTGCTTGAGACGCTCACGCTCGGCTTCGTCTTCGATCTTCAGCGAAATGCCGACGTGGGCCGTGCGCGGCATGTACACCAGATAGCGCGACGGAATCGACAGCTGGGTCGTCAGGCGTGCGCCTTTGGAGCCGATCGGGTCCTTGGTGACCTGCACGACCAGACTCTGGCCTTCGTGAACCAGCGCGCTGATGCTCTCCACCGCCGGGCCTTCGCGCAGGGATATTTCCGAGGCGTGAATGAACGCGGCGCGGTCCAGACCGATATCGACGAAGGCGGCTTGCATGCCCGGCAATACCCGCACGACCTTGCCTTTATAGATGTTGCCGACGATCCCGCGCTTTTGTGTACGCTCGACATGGACCTCTTGCAGGACACCGTTTTCGACCACCGCCACACGCGATTCCATCGGCGTGATGTTGATCAGGATCTCTTCACTCATGGCAGGGTCTCGTTCAGGCATGTTCACGATAATGGCCGCATCTTGTCAGTACGACGCTCAGCGCGCGTTAAGGGTTTGCCAACAGGGTATGCCGAAATGGCCAAGCAGCTCAGCGGTTTCGCACAGCGGCAGTCCGACCACCGCCGAGTAACTGCCATTGAGCCCGGCGACAAACACCGCGCCCAGTCCTTGAATGCCATAGCCACCGGCCTTGTCCCGGGGTTCGCCACTGGTCCAGTAGGCCGCCGCTTCATCGCGAGCGATGTTGCGAAAGCGCACCAGACTGCGAACTACACGGGACTCACAACGCTCACCGTCAAGCACCGCGATGGCGGTCAATACTTCGTGTTCCTGACCGCCCAACATCATAAGCATGGCGCACGCATCGGCTTCGTCCACCGGTTTGCCGAGAATTTTCCCGTTGAGCACCACGGCAGTGTCGGCGCCCAGCACGCAAAAATCGGCGTCGGACACGACCGCGCCGCGCCCGGCCTCGGCTTTGCCGCGCGCCAGGCGCTCGACATAGGCCGACGGGGTTTCATCTTTTAAAGGGGTTTCATCGATGTCCGCGCTGATGGCGGAGAACGGCACGCCGATCTGCGTGAGCAGCTCACGCCGACGCGGCGAGCCTGAGGCCAGATAAAGCTTTCTCATCAAGACATCTCCCTGTCTAGTCCGGGCCAATGCCTGACCGAATCAATTGATTTTGTAGCGTCGACGCAACCCGCGCAAACCGTAGCTGATCCACGGCCAGAGCAATGCGCTGACCAGTGCCGGCAAGACCAGCGCCAGCGTGGGCTGACGGTTGCCGGTCAGCGCACTCAGCCACAATTGAACAAGCTGCGCGAGGCCGAAGATGACCAGGATCACCAGGCTCTGCTGCCACATCGGGAACATGCGCAGGCGCTGTTGCAGCGACAGCACCAGGAAGGTGATCAGGGTCAGGATCAACGCGTTCTGGCCCAGCAACGTGCCGTACAGCACGTCTTCCGCCAGGCCCAGGCACCACGCGGTGACCATGCCGACTTTCTGCGGCAAGTACAACGCCCAGAACGCCAGTAGCAAGGCCAGCCAAAGCGGACGGAGGATTTCCATGAATTGCGGCAGCGGTGAAACGCTGAGCAGCAGGCCAATGGCAAACGTCAGCCAGATCATCCAGCCGTTTCGGGATGCGGTAGCACCGACCATTATTCTCGTCCCCCAGTGGAAGCCGGCGCGGAGACAGGCGGTTTGGCGGCAGGCTTCACCGCAGCCGGTTGAGTGGCTGGCGGTTTGGTTGCAGCAGGTTGCGATGCGGGTGGCTTGGCGGCCGCAGGGTTGGCCGGGGTTGCCGCCGGTGCTGGTACTGCCGGCGTTGCGGCAGGCGTTGCAGTAGGCGCAGCAGCTGCGGCGGGCACCACCACGGTCGCCGACACGGGTTTAGGCACGGTCGCCGGAATGATCGGCCCACCACCGTGCTGGTCCAGCGCTTCTTGCGCCTGGGCAGCGTCGTTGGCGCGCTCTTCGGCAGTGCGGCCGTCGGTGAACACCAGCAGCAGGTAGCGGCTGCGGTTCAACGCGGCGGTCGGCACGGCGCGGACGATGGCAAACGGCTGGCCAGAATCGTGGATCACTTCCTTGACCGTCGCCACCGGGTAACCGGCCGGGAACCGTTGACCGAGGCCGGAACTGACCAGAAGATCGCCCTCTTTAATGTCAGCCGTGTCGGCAACGTGACGCAGTTCCAGGCGTTCCGGATTGCCAGTGCCGCTGGCAATCGCCCGCAGACCGTTGCGGTTCACCTGCACCGGAATGCTGTGGGTGGTGTCGGTCAGCAGCAGCACGCGAGAGGTATACGGCATCAACTCGACCACCTGCCCCATCAGGCCGCGGGCATCGAGCACCGGCTGACCGAGGACCACACCGTCGCGCTCACCTTTATTGATGATGATGCGATGGGTGAAGGGGTTGGGGTCCATGCCGATCAACTCGGCCACTTCGACCTTTTCGTTGACCAGCGCGGAAGAGTTGAGCAACTCGCGCAGCCGAACGTTCTGCTCGGTGAGGGCGGCCAGCTTTTGCATGCGGCCCTGCAACAGCAGGTTCTCGGTCTTGAGTTTTTCGTTTTCGGCGACGAGCTCGGTACGGCTGCCGAATTGGCTGGCCACACCCTGCCATAACCGCTGCGGCAGGTCAGTGATCCAGTAAGACTGCATCAGTACCAGCGACATTTGGCTACGCACTGGCTTGAGCAGTGTGAAGCGGGCATCGACCACCATCAGCGCGACCGATAGCACAGCCAGCACCAACAAGCGCACGCCCAGTGAGGGGCCTTTGGTGAAAAGCGGTTTAATAAGCCGCTCCTCCCAGGCAAATGTTCTCTTTATTCATACGGCATCAAACCGGCCTGGATGCAGACTGACAGAAGATAAACGCCAACAGGCAGCACTGCAAAGTGCTGCCTGCGCGCTCAACAGCATAGAGGCGATCCGGCGACTTATTCGCTGGAAAGCAGATCCATGGTGTGTTTATCCATCATTTCCAATGCACGGCCACCGCCGCGAGCAACGCAGGTCAGCGGGTCTTCGGCAACGATCACCGGCAGACCTGTTTCCTGGGCCAGCAACTTGTCGAGGTCGCGCAGCAAGGCGCCACCACCGGTCAGCACCAGGCCACGCTCGGCGATATCGGAAGCCAGTTCCGGAGGCGATTGCTCCAATGCACTTTTCACAGCCTGAACGATGGTGGCCAGGGACTCTTGCAGAGCTTCCAGCACTTCATTGGAGTTCAGGGTAAAGGCACGTGGAACGCCTTCGGCCAGGTTACGGCCACGAACGTCGACTTCACGAACTTCGCCGCCCGGGTAGGCCGTACCGATTTCCTGCTTGATGCGCTCGGCAGTGGATTCGCCGATCAGGCTGCCGTAGTTGCGACGCACGTAGGTGATGATCGCTTCGTCGAAGCGGTCGCCGCCAACCCGCACGGATTCGGCGTAGACCACACCGTTCAGGGAGATCAGCGCAATTTCAGTGGTACCGCCACCGATATCGACAACCATCGAACCGCGTGCTTCTTCAACCGGCAGGCCGGCACCGATCGCAGCAGCCATTGGCTCTTCGATCAGGAACACTTCGCGAGCACCGGCACCAAGGGCCGATTCACGGATGGCACGACGCTCAACCTGGGTGGATTTGCATGGAACGCAAATCAGCACCCGCGGGCTTGGCTGCAGGAAGCTGTTTTCGTGAACCTTGTTGATAAAGTATTGCAGCATCTTTTCGCAGACGCTGAAGTCGGCGATTACGCCATCCTTCATCGGACGAATGGCAGCAATGTTGCCCGGCGTACGGCCGAGCATGCGCTTCGCCTCGGTGCCGACAGCAACGACACTTTTCTGGTTACCGTGTGTCCGAATAGCCACAACCGATGGCTCATTCAGGACGATACCGCGCTCGCGCACGTAAATAAGGGTGTTGGCAGTGCCCAGGTCAATGGAAAGATCGCTGGAAAACATGCCACTCAGTTTCTTGAACATGGGAAAGGTACCCTAGGCAACGCGTGGGTAAAAAAGTGCGGCAAACTCTAACAACGACAGGGATTTTGGGCAAGGCGCCAATATGTTAAATTGGCCGCTTTTCTGTGCACCAACCCCCACAATCGCGGCCTTATGACCGTAGAAATGCGGTAGTGTTCCGACAATCTAACACACGGATAGCATCCGTTCTGTTTTCCTTCCACTGGAGAATCCCATGACGCTTGAACGCTCCGACGTGGAAAAAATCGCTCATCTGGCCTGTCTGGGCCTTAATGATGCCGATCTTCCACACATCACTTCGGCCCTGAACAGCATTCTGGGGCTGGTCGACGAAATGCAGGCGGTCAATACCGACGGTATCGAGCCGCTCGCCCACCCACTGGAAGCCAGCCAGCGCCTGCGTGCAGACGTCGTGACCGAGACTAATCATCGCGAGGCCTATCAGTCCATCGCACCAGCGGTCGAAAACGGCCTGTACCTGGTTCCGAAAGTCATCGACTAAAGGGAAAGAGCCTGCAATGCATCAATTGACTCTGGCCGAGATCGCCCGCGGACTCGCCGATAAAAAGTTTTCTTCCGAAGAGCTGACCAAAACCCTGCTGGCGCGTATCGCCCAGCTCGATCCTCAGCTCAACAGCTTCATCAGCCTCACCGAAGACCTCGCGCTCGAGCAGGCGAAAGCCGCCGACGCACGCCGGGCCAATGGTGAGAGCGGCGCCCTGCTCGGCGCGCCGATCGCCCACAAAGACCTGTTCTGCACCCAGGGCATCCGCACCAGCTGCGGCTCGAAGATGCTCGACAACTTCAAGGCACCGTACGACGCCACGGTCGTTGCCAAGCTGGCCGCTGCCGGCGCAGTGACCCTGGGCAAGACCAACATGGACGAATTCGCCATGGGTTCGGCCAACGAGTCGAGCTACTACGGCCCGGTGAAAAACCCGTGGAACCTGGAACACGTTCCGGGTGGTTCATCCGGCGGTTCGGCGGCCGCGGTTGCCGCGCGCCTGCTGCCGGCGGCCACTGGCACCGATACCGGCGGCTCGATCCGTCAGCCCGCCGCACTGACCAACCTCACCGGCCTGAAACCGACATACGGTCGTGTTTCGCGCTGGGGCATGATCGCTTACGCCTCCAGCCTCGATCAGGGCGGTCCTCTGGCGCGCACTGCCGAAGACTGCGCAATCCTGCTGCAAGGCATGGCCGGTTTCGACCCGCAAGATTCCACCAGCATCGACGAACCCGTGCCTGATTACAGCGCCAGCCTCAACGGTTCGCTGAAAGGCCTGCGCATCGGCGTGCCGAAGGAATATTTCAGCGCCGGTCTCGACCCGCGCATCGCCGAGCTGATCCACAACAGCGTCAAGGAGCTGGAAAAGCTCGGTGCCGTGATCAAGGAAATCAGCCTGCCGAACATGCAGCACGCGATCCCCGCGTACTACGTGATCGCCCCGGCGGAAGCCTCCTCCAACCTGTCGCGTTTCGACGGCGTGCGTTTCGGCCACCGCTGCGAAAACCCGGTCAACCTGATCGACCTGTACAAGCGCTCCCGCGGCGAAGGTTTCGGCCCGGAAGTGCAACGCCGGATCATGGTCGGTGCCTACGCGCTGTCGGCCGGTTACTACGACGCCTACTACCTGAAGGCGCAGAAGATCCGTCGTCTGATCAAGAACGACTTCATGGCCGCCTTTAATGAGGTCGACATCATCCTCGGCCCAACCACGCCGAACCCGGCCTGGAAGCTTGGCGCCAAGAACAGCGACCCGGTGGCTGCGTACCTGGAAGACGTCTACACCATCACCGCCAACCTCGCGGGCTTGCCGGGCTTGTCCATGCCCGCAGGTTTTGTCGACGGTCTGCCGGTCGGCGTGCAACTGCTCGCCCCGTATTTCCAGGAAGGTCGCCTGTTGAACGTTGCCCATCAGTATCAGTTACACACTGACTGGCACACCCGCACCCCAACCGGCTTCTGAGGAGAAACACATGCAATGGGAAGTCGTGATCGGGCTGGAGATTCATACCCAGCTCACCACCCGGTCGAAAATCTTTTCCGGTAGCTCCACCACATTCGGTTCCGAGCCGAACACCCAGGCCAGCCTGGTTGACCTCGGCATGCCCGGCGTACTGCCGGTGCTGAACCAGGAAGCCGTGCGCATGGCCGTGATGTTCGGCCTGGCTATCGATGCCGAGATTGGCCAGCACAACGTGTTCGCCCGTAAAAACTATTTTTACCCGGACCTGCCGAAGGGTTACCAGATCAGCCAGATGGAACTTCCGATTGTCGGTAAGGGCCACCTGGACATCGCCATGGAAGACGGCACGATCAAACGTGTCGGCGTCACCCGTGCGCACCTGGAAGAAGACGCCGGTAAAAGCCTGCACGAAGAGTTCAACGGTGCCACCGGCATCGACCTGAACCGTGCCGGCACGCCGCTGCTGGAAATCGTTTCCGAGCCGGACATGCGCAGCGCCAAGGAAGCCGTGGCCTACGTCAAGACCATCCACGCGCTGGTGCGTTACCTGGGCATCTGCGACGGCAACATGGCCGAAGGCTCGCTGCGTTGCGACTGCAACGTGTCGATCCGCCCGAAAGGCCAGGTTGAATACGGCACGCGTTGCGAGATCAAGAACGTCAACTCGTTCCGCTTCATCGAGAAGGCGATCAACAGCGAAGTACGCCGTCAGATCGAGTTGATCGAAGACGGCGGCAAGGTGATCCAGCAGACCCGCCTGTACGATCCGAACAAGGACGAAACCCGTCCGATGCGCAGCAAAGAGGAAGCCAACGACTACCGTTACTTCCCCGATCCGGACCTGTTGCCGGTGGTCATCGAGAACTCGTTCCTCGACGACGTGCGCGCCACGCTTCCGGAATTGCCACCGCAGAAACGCGAACGCTTCCAGGCGCAGTTCGGCCTGTCGGTGTATGACGCCAGCGTCCTGGCCACCAGCCGCGAGCAAGCCGATTACTTCGAGAAAGTCGTGAGCATCAGCGGCGACGCCAAGCTGGCGGCCAACTGGGTCATGGTGGAACTGGGCAGCCTGCTGAACAAGCAAGGCGTTGAAATCGACCAGTCGCCGGTCTCGGCCGAGCAACTGGGCGGCATGCTGCTGCGCATCAAGGACAACACCATCTCCGGCAAGATCGCCAAGGTAGTGTTTGAAGCCATGGCCAACGGCGAAGGCAGCGCGGACGAGATCATCGACAAGCGCGGCCTCAAGCAAGTGACCGACAGCGGCGCGATCTCGGCGGTGCTGGACGAAATGCTCGCGGCCAACGCCGATCAGGTCGAGCAATACCGCGCGGCAGACGAAGCCAAACGCGGCAAGATGTTCGGCTTCTTCGTCGGCCAGGCCATGAAAGCCTCCAAAGGCAAGGCCAACCCGCAACAGGTCAACGAACTGCTGAAAAGCAAGCTCGAAGGCTGATGAGAGTGGAGCCAGATTTAAAGCCTGGCTCTAATCCCTGTGGGAGCGGGCTGGTTGTGGCTACGGGGCTTTTGTGGCGAGGGGGCTTGCCCCCGTTGGGTCGCGAAGCGGCCCCAATTTCTGAACACCGCGTTTTCAGGTTTTGGGACTTCTGCGCAGTCCAACGGGGGCAAGCCCCCTCGCCACAACAAGCCCACCTGCCAACAACAAGCTGGCTCCCACATTTGTTTGTGGAAGCCTTTGAATGAAGCGTCTACTGGGTGCCTGCGCCCTGCTCTCTCTGCTGGCCGGTTGCGCCAGCAACGATGCCATCGATCCACACGGCTACGACAAGACCGGCGTAGCTTCGTATTACGGCGCCAAACACCAAGGTAAACGCACCGCCAGCGGCGAGCGTTTCAACATGAATTCCCTGACCGCGGCCCATCGCCAGTTGCCGTTTGGCACGCGGGTGATGGTCACCAATCTGAATAACGACAAGTCCTGCGTGGTCCGGATCAACGACCGCGGGCCGCATACCCGTGGGCGCCTGATTGATCTTTCTCGCGAGGCCGCCGAACAACTGGGTATGCTCCGTAGCGGCACCGCACGGGTTCGTGTGCAAGCCATCGACGATTAACAGACGGAGCCCCGACCATTTTCGGACTTGCCGATTTACCCCTGATCAGCGTGATTGAATTGCTCGGCGGCTTGCTGTTGCTGATCGCCGGCGCCGAGCTGATGGTCCGTGGCGCCGTGCGCCTGGCGGCGCGCTTGCAGGTGCGCCCGCTGATCATCGGCCTGACCATCGTCGCCCTGGGCAGCAGCGCGCCGCAAATGGCGGTCAGCCTGCAAGCCACCCTGGCGCAAAACGCCGATATCGCCGTCGGCAGCGTGATCGGCAGCAGCATCTTCAACATCCTCGTCACCCTCGGGCTTTCGGCGCTGATCATTCCGCTGCGGGTTTCGCGGCAACTGGTGCGCCTGGATATTCCGCTGATGATCGGCGCCAGCCTGCTGGTTTTTTTACTGGCGTGGAATGAAGAGCTGAACCGCGTGGACGGCATGATTCTGCTGACCGCCCTGGCGCTGTATCTGGGCTTGCTGCTGCGCCAGTCGCGACACTCGGCCCGTCCACCCTCTCATGACGGAACACCTCGGGCGCCGTGGTTCAGCAGCGTGCTGATGATCGTCGCCGGACTGGCAATGCTGGTCTATGCCGGCCATTTGTTACTGGGCGCCGCTGTGGAGGTCGCGACTGATCTGGGGTTGTCGGAGCGGGTCATCGGCCTGACCATCGTTGCCGTCAGCACCTCCCTGCCGGAGCTGGCCACCTCATTGATCGCTGCCTTGCGCGGTCAACGGGACATCGCCGTGGGCAACGTGATCGGCAGCAACCTGTTCAACCTCCTGGGTGTGCTCGGCCTGACTGCGCTCATCGCCCCCTCTCCGCTGTCGGTCTCGCCCAATGCCCTGGAATTCGACTTGCCGGTGATGCTCGGTGTCGCAGTGTTGTGCCTGCCGCTGTTCTACACCGGTTACCGGGTGACCCGCGCCGAAGGTCTGCTGTTTTTGGGGCTGTATCTCGCTTACGGTCTGCACGTGGTGTCGTTCACCACCGGCATGCCACTGGCCGGCAAGCTTGAACACCTGATGCTGTTTTACGTCCTGCCGGCGCTGGTGGCCTATCTACTGTTCACGTCGCTGCGCGCCTGGCGTCGCCAACACCACAAGAAGGAAATGCCATGACCGACCATAAAAAGCCTGGCGTTGAAGTCCGCCGCCAAGTGATGGGCGATGCGTTCGTCGACCGCGCACTGGGCAATGCCACCGAGTTCACCCAGCCGCTGCAGGACTTCGTCAATGAACACGCCTGGGGCAGCGTGTGGAATCGCGAAGGTCTGCCGCTGAAAACCCGCAGCCTGATCACCCTCGCCGCGCTGACCGCGTTGAAGTGCCCACAGGAACTGAAAGGTCACGTGCGCGGTGCGTTGAACAACGGTTGCACCGTGGATGAGATCCGTGAGGCGCTGTTGCATTGCGCGGTGTACGCCGGTGTGCCGGCGGCGATCGATGCGTTTCGGGCGGCGCAGGAAGTGATCGATACTTATCAGAAGCCTGAGTAAGTCTTCAAAAGTTGTGGTGACAGGACTGGCGCCTTCGCGGGCAAGCCTCGCTCCTACAGGCTCGGTGAGCCCCTGTAGGAGCGAGGCTTGCCCGCGAAGAAGCCCTGGAAATCAGCGAAAATCCCGAAGCTAAATCCACCCGCCCCACTGCAACAAAAAGATCCCGATATTGGTGGTCACCGCCGCCATCAACGTGGTGATGACGATGATCGCCGCCGCCAATTCATGATTGCCATCGGCCTGACGGGCCATGACAAAACTGGCCGCGGCGGTCGGGCTGCCGAAGTACAGGAACAGAATCCCCAACTCCGCCCCGCGAAATCCCCAAAGCCAAGCCCCCAGCGTCGCCAGCACCGGCAGGCCGATCATCTTCACCAGGCTTGAGCTGAGCGCCATGTTGCCGCTTTTGCGCAATGCCGCCAGCGACAACGTGCCGCCGATGCAAATCAACGCCAACGGCAATGTGGTTTGCGCGAGGTACTGACCGGAGGTTTCCAGCCAGCCCGGCAGGCTGATCTTGAAATACGCGAAGGGCGCCGCCGCAAACACGCTGATGATCAGCGGGTTGACCATCACGCTTTTGCAGATGCTCCACGGATCGGACTTGATCACCGGGCTGTACACCGCCAGCACGATGGTCGAAAGCGTGTTGTAAAACAGGATCACCAGCGCCGCGAGAATCGCCCCGAGGGAAATCCCGTAGTCGCCATACATGCTGGCCGCCAATGCCAGACCGATCACCCCGTTGTTGCCGCGAAACGCGCCCTGGGTATAAATCCCCCGGTCTTCCCGCGGGCACTTCCAGATCGCCCAGCCCCAGGCGATGGCGAAACACGCCAGCGTAGCGAACGAGAAATAGATCAGCAGCGCCGGTTGCAGTGCGGCGCGCAGGTCGGCATGCAGGATGCCCAGAAACAGCAACGCCGGCATGGTGACGTTGAACACCAGGGCCGACGCGGTGTGGATGAAGTTGTCGTTGATCCAGTCGATGCGTTTGAGCACCACCCCCAGGAACAGCATGGCAAACACCGGCGCGGTGATGTTCAGGGTTTCGAGGAAAATTGCCAGCATGCCGGAGGGAACCTTGGGTGAGCGTCGTTAGGGGGCTAATGATAAGCCACTTTCACCCGGATCGTTCCCACGCTCTGCATGGGAATGCAGCCCGGGACGCTCCGCGTCCCAAAAGCGTGACGCGGAGCGTCACAAGAGGCGTTCCCACGCGGAGCGTGGGAACGATCATTACGTGATCGGCGCCGGATTAAACAGGGTGATGTCGTTATGCAGCTTGTGCTGCTCGGCCCACGTCTGTTTCTTGCCGCTGGCCACGTCCAAGTAGTAGTGAAACAACTCCCACCCAAGATCCTCAATCGACGCCCGCCCGGTAGCAATCCGCCCGGCATCGATGTCGATCAGGTCCGGCCAGCGCTGCGCCAGTTCTGTCCGGGTCGACACCTTCACCACCGGCGCCATCGCCAAACCATACGGCGTGCCGCGCCCGGTGGTGAACACATGCAGGTTCATCCCCGCCGCCAATTGCAACGTCCCGCAGACAAAATCACTGGCCGGGGTCGCGCAGAAAATCAGCCCTTTGCGCTTGAAGCGCTCGCCAGGGCCAAGCACCCCGTTGATCGCGCTGCTGCCGGATTTGACGATTGAGCCCAGGGATTTCTCGACAATGTTCGACAACCCGCCTTTCTTGTTGCCCGGCGTGGTGTTGGCGCTGCGGTCCGCCTCACCCTTGGCCAGGTAACGGTCGTACCAGTCCATTTCCCGCACCAGTTCCAGAGCAACTTCCTCAGTCTCTGCGCGAGAAGTCAGCAGATAAATCGCGTCGCGCACTTCGGTGACTTCGGAAAACATCACCGTCGCGCCAGCCCGCAGCAACAGGTCCGAGGCATAACCCAACGCCGGGTTGGCGGTAATGCCGGAAAACGCATCGCTGCCGCCGCACTGCATGCCGAGAATCAGCTCGGACGCCGGCACGGTTATCCGGCGACGCTGATCGAGCTTCTTCAAACGGGTTTCGGCCAACGCCATGATCTGCTCGATCATCTCGGTGAAACCGTGACTGGAATCCTGCAAGCGGTACAACCACGGATCACTCAAATCCACTGAGCTGTCGTTCTCGTGCATCACCTGCCCGGCCTGCAATTTCTCGCAGCCCAGACTGATGACCAAGGCCTCGCCCCCCAGGTTCGGGTTACGCGCCAGGTTGCGCACGGTACGAATCGGGATGTACGCGTCAGTCGCGGTAATCGCCACGCCGCAGCCGTAGCTGTGGGTCAACGCCACCACATCGTCAACGTTAGGATAAAGCGGCAGCAACTCGTCCTTGATGCGTTTGACCGCATGATCGAGCACACCGGTCACGCACTGAACGGTCGTGGTAATCCCAAGAATGTTGCGCGTGCCGACGGTGCCGTCGGCATTGCGATAACCCTCGAATGTGAAACCTTCCAGCGGTGCCTGCGCGGCCGGCACTTCGGTGGACAGCGGCAAGCTGTCCAGCGGTGGCGCGGTGGGCATGCGCAGTTGATCTTCCTTGACCCAGCTGCCGCGCGGAATCGGCTGCAACGCGTAGCCAATGGTCTGGCCGTAACGAATCACCTGGCCACCCTCGGGAATGTCTTCCAGGGTGACTTTATGGCTCTGCGGCACGAAGTCCACCGTCACCAGGCCATCGGGAAACTCGGTGCCGGCCGGTACGCCCTGGTCATTGACCACGATCACGACGTTGTCCCGCTTGTGCAGGCGGATGTAGCGCGGCGAGTCGGAATGTTCAATCAACTGCATGACGCCGCTCCTCAGGAATGCACTTGAGACAATTTATTGTGGGCTTCAGGGCCGCTGACGGGCGGCTCTTTAAGCACCACACGCTTGATCGGACCGACGATCACCAGATAGCTGAACACTGCGACCAGTGCGTTGCAACCGACAAACACCAGCGCCCATTTGAACGAGCCGGTGGAGCTGATGATGTAGCCGATCACGATCGGGGTGGTGATCGAAGCGATGTTGCCGAAGGTGTTGAACAAGCCACCGCTGAGACCGGCGATCTGTTTCGGCGAGGTGTCGGACACCACGGCCCAACCCAGCGCACCCACACCTTTGCCGAAGAACGCCAGGGCCATGAAGCCGACGACCATCCATTCAACATCGACATAATTGCAGGCCACGATGCTGCTGGAGACCAGCAAGCCGGCGATGATCGGCGCTTTGCGGGCGAAGGTCAGAGAATGGCCTTTGCGCAGCAGGTAATCGGAAATCACCCCGCCGAGCACCCCACCGATGAAGCCGCAGATCGCCGGCAACGAGGCAATGAAACCGGCCTTGAGAATGGTCATACCGCGCTCCTGCACCAGGTACACCGGGAACCAGGTCAGGAAGAAGTAGGTGATGCCGTTGATGCAGTACTGGCCCAGATACACGCCGAGCATCATGCGGTTGGTCAGCAACTGGCGGATGTAATCCCACTTCGGACCGTCAGCCTTTGTACCTTTGCCTTTGTCCTGGTCCATGTCGACCATGCCGCCGTTGTCGGCGATGTGCTTGAACTCGGCTTCGTTGATCATCGGGTGTTGGCGCGGGCTGTAAATCACCTTCAGCCAGATCCCCGAGAAAATGATGCCGATCACCCCCATGACGATGAACACGTGCTGCCAGCCGAAGCTGTAGACGATCCAGCCCATCAGCGGTGCGAACAACACGGTGGCAAAGTATTGCGCCGAGTTGAAAATCGCCGAGGCCGTACCGCGTTCAGCGGTCGGAAACCAGGCCGCGACAATGCGTGCGTTGCCAGGGAAGGATGGCGCTTCGGCCAGGCCCACCAGGAAGCGCAGCATGAACAGCGCAACCACCGCCGTGGACATGCCGAACTCGCCGACATAACCCTGCAACACGGTGAACAGCGACCAAGTGAAAATGCTCAGCGCGTAGATTTTTTTCGAGCCAAAACGGTCCAGCAGCCAGCCACCGGGAATTTGCCCGGCCACGTAGGCCCAACCGAATGCAGAGAAGATATAACCGAGGGTGACCGCGTCGATGCCGAGGTCTTTTTGCAGGCTGGAGCCCGCGATGGCGATAGTGGCCCGGTCGGCGTAGTTGATCGTGGTCACAAGGAAAAGCATGAGCAAAATCAAATAGCGGACGTGAGTCGGCTTGGTCGCTTGCATGTAGATGTACTCCCACTGATTATTTTTATGCGCGGGTGAAACGGGTGTGTTCCCTGTAGGAGCTGTCGAGTGAAACGAGGCTGCGATCTTTTGATCTTTAAAAGCAAAGATCGCAGCCTCGTTTCACTCGACAGCTCCTACACGGGTTGCGGTATCGATGCCGATACCGCGGTTTTTCTTCTGTCAGGAGCCGATGTAGCTAGTCTTCACGACGGTGTAAAACTCTTGCGCGTAGCGACCTTGCTCGCGGGATCCATAGGATGAACCTTTACGCCCACCGAATGGAACGTGGTAGTCCACGCCTGCCGTCGGCAGGTTGACCATCACCATCCCGGCCTGGGAGTGGCGCTTGAAGTGGTTGGCGTACTTCAGCGACGTAGTGGCGATGCCCGCCGACAGACCGAATTCGGTGTCGTTGGCCATGGCCAGCGCGGCGTCGTAATCCGCGACGCGAACGATGTTGGCCACCGGGCCAAAGATCTCTTCACGGCTGATGCGCATCGCGGCTTCGCTGTCGGCAAACAGCGTTGGCGCGAGGTAGTAGCCTTCGGTATCGCAGGTCACCAGACCGCCGCCGCTGACCAGACGTGCACCTTCGGACTGGCCGATGTCGATGTACTTCATGTCCTGTTCAAGCTGGGCTTGCGAAACGACCGGACCGATGTCGGTGCCGGTTTTCAACGCGTGGCCGACCTTGATCGACTTCATGCGCTCGGCCATGGCTTCAACGAATTTGTCGTGAATCCCGGCGGTGACGATGAAGCGGCTCGACGCCGTGCAACGCTGACCGGTGGAATAGAACGCGCTCTGCACCGACAGCTCGACCGCTTGTTTCAGGTCGGCGTCGTCGAGAATGATCTGCGGGTTCTTGCCGCCCATTTCCAGCTGAACCTTGGCCTGGCGCGACACACAGCTGACCGCAATCTGACGACCGACACCGACGGAACCGGTGAAGCTGATGCCGTCGACTTTCGGGCTCTGAACCAGCGCATCGCCAACCACGCGACCGCTGCCCATCACCAGGTTGAACACGCCGGCCGGGAAGCCTGCGCGGGAGATGATTTCCGCCAGCGCCCAAGCGCAACCCGGCACCAGATCGGCCGGTTTCAGCACGACGCAGTTGCCGTAGGCCAGGGCCGGGGCGATTTTCCACGAAGGGATTGCGATCGGGAAGTTCCACGGGGTGATCAGACCGACCACACCCAGCGCTTCGCGCGTCACTTCGACGTTCACACCGGGGCGTACCGACGGCAAGTAGTCGCCGGACAGGCGCAAGCATTCACCGGCGAAGAACTTGAAGATGTTGCCGGCGCGGGTTACTTCGCCGATGGCTTCGGGCAGGGTCTTGCCCTCTTCCCGGGCCAGCAAAGTGCCGAGTTCTTCGCGACGCGCGAGGATTTCAGTGCCGACTTTATCCAGCGAATCATGGCGAGCCTGAATGCCCGAAGTGGACCAGGCCGGAAACGCAGCGCGAGCGGCGTCGATGGCGGCGTGGACCTGGGCCAGATCAGCCTTGGCGTAGTCACCGATGGTATCGGTCAGTTCGGACGGGTTGATGTTGGCGCAGTAATCACTGCCCGCGACCCATTCACCGTTGATGTAGTTATCGAAACGCTTTGTATCAGCCACAACAATCTCCTCACGCAAAAGGCCGCTGATTGCTCAGCGGCCTTATTAATCGGGTGTGTTACTGCGCACCTTGCTTGTCGATCAGCGCGGCCAGAGCTTCGTACTCTTCTGGCAGCAGATCGGTCAGCGGCGCGCGTACAGGACCTGCGTCATAGCCGGCAATTTTTGCCCCGGCCTTGACGATGCTCACGGCGTAACCGGCTTTGCGGTTACGGATGTCCAGGTACGGCAGGAAGAAGTCGTCGATGATCTTGCCAACGGTGGCGTGATCTTCGCGGGCAATGGCGTGGTAGAAATCCATCGCGGTTTTCGGGATGAAGTTGAACACCGCCGAGGAGTAAACCGGTACGCCGAGTGCCTTGTAGGCAGCGGCATAAACTTCGGCGGTCGGCAAACCACCCAGGTAGCTGAAGCGATCGCCGAGGCGGCGACGGATCGACACCATCAACTCGATATCGCCCAGGCCATCCTTGTAGCCAATCAGGTTCGGGCAGCGCTCGGCCAGGCGTTCCAGCAACGGAGCGGTCAGGCGGCAGACGTTGCGGTTGTAGACCACCACGCCGATGTTCACCGATTTGCACACGGCTTCAACGTGGGCGGCAACGCCGTCCTGGCTGGCTTCGGTCAGGTAGTGCGGCAGCAGCAGCAAGCCTTTGGCGCCCAGACGCTCGGCTTCCTGTGCGTATTCGATGGCCTGGCGAGTCGAGCCGCCCACGCCAGCCAGAATCGGCACGCTGGTTTCGCAGGTGTCGACGGCGGTCTTGATGATTTCCGAGTATTCACTGGCCGCCAGAGAGAAGAACTCACCGGTGCCGCCTGCGGCGAACAACGCCGTGGCGCCGTATGGGGCCAACCATTCGAGACGCTTGATGTAGCCCGCGCGATGGAAGTCGCCCTGAGCATTGAAATCGGTGACCGGAAAAGACAGCAGGCCGGAAGAGAGGATGGACTTCAGTTCTTGTGGATTCATTATTCGAACACCCTGGGTAGTAACGTTTGTGTGAGAAAGCGTTCAGCCTGTGGCCGAGTTGTAGGTCATCGTACAACTTAAATAATAACCGTCAACTGCATTTCATCGCCGACAACAGAATTTGGGTCGGAAAGGTATTTTCTTGACGTAGGAAATTTCTCATCTATGATTCGGATAACTGTATATACATACAGTTATTTTTGATCGTACCGACGACATATCAAGGAGATAGAAATGTCAGGTCTACACGCACAACCGAAGGAAAAACCGAAACAGGTCATTGCCGAACTGGATGATCTTTTTACCGAGCATGGCATCCCCCTCATCGGGGATAACCAGCACGTGATCTTGCAGATTGCTGATCATCACAACTCTACGACTCCCCTTCCCGCGCCTCCGCCCACAGCTTCCGGAAAAACCCTGAAAGGCAAGCCACAGCTGAGGTTCGAGGGTGGCGAACACACCGCCATCGGCGACAGCACGCTGCTGCGTTTCGTCAAGGACGCACCGGCCATCCCCGCTTCGCAGGTAGAACTGCATTTACCCAATGGGCTGGCGCTGACCTATGGCCAGGTCGTTGCGCTGGGTGGGGATTTTTATGGAATTCCCGATCAACCGATCAGCGAAGGCGCGACAGCCGCCGACCGAATCCAGCGTTTTACCAATGCCTTCAACTCCCTGGCCTTACTGCCGGCCTCCAATGCCGAAGCCAAGCTGATCCTTGGCGTGATGCAAAAGGAAATCGCCGCGATCAAGCAGGCGATCAAGGACGGTAAACAGCCTCACGAGGCGTATGACGCCCTCGGAGATACGTTGTCCGAAGAGTGGAACAGAATCACCGGCGGCGGCAGTTTCGTCTCGGCGCTGTTTCCATTGGGACGCTATTTGAAACTGGCTGCCAACAATGCCGATCACTTTGCCGAGTGGGCGCTGCTGGCCTACATCGCCGGGCATGCCGCAGCGGTGCAACAAGCGGTGCTGGCCCACACCACCGGCGATGAGAAGCAGCTGGAGCTGGCCTATGCGATGAACGCTTTTGCCGATCACTACCTGACCGACCTGTTTTCCGCCGGGCACTTGCGAGTGCCGCGCAAACAATTGGCAGCGGTGGTCACGCCGAGCGATCTGGGTTCGTTGATCACGCGTTTCATGCACGATGAAGACAGCAAATTCGGCCTCAATGTGCGCAATGGCAACGGCGATCAATGGCGCGCGTATGGGGACAAACGTTACTTCGACGCCATCGACAGCGCCAATCGCGTTCAGGTTAATCAGGCCGTTCAAGTGTCGGCGGACGAGGTGTTTGCGGCGTATCTCAGCGGCACCGCCCCGGTGCCCGGCAATTTCGGCGCCTTGCAAAAGACGCCGGATCTGCAAGCCGTGCTGAACCTGGCCAACAACTTTTCACCGCTGTTCCGGGTTGAAGGCAGCAAGGTGCTGCGGCGCAAGGACGTCAACAACCTGAACGACACCGCCACCGTCGATGACTGGTGGGGCTGGAGCACTTACCTGCTGCTCAAGGACTACAAACCCACTGGCAATGTCGCCTGATAAGGAGATCGATGATGACGATTAAATTGAAACTGGAATTGGCTTCGGGGCAATCGCTGAAGGGGGCGCCGTTGGAGTTATTGTCCAAAGGTGTGCCGATTGCTCAGGGAGTTGTGGATAAGCATGGAAGTGTGACGTTCGATGTTAAATCTGCGGTGGTTCAGTTGGCCGTGCGGGTGGATCGTTCGATTCTGAAAACTGGCTGAAGTTAATGGCCCCATCGCGAGCAGGCTCGCTCTCACAAGGGATCTTTGGTGAACAAGATATTCGTGGCGCCAATGACCCACTGTGGGAGCGAGCCTGCTCGCGATGGCATTTCCCATGGCGCAGCTGACTGAACGAATAAACCCTGACCATTCGTCGAAACTGTAATTTCTGACAGTAGCCGAGATGAAGCCCCTCTGATGAACTGGTGTCGCGGATAAGTATTCGCGATTACCTGTTATCAAATGGAGATGGACATGGACGATACTATAAAGAAAACATCTACCCCTTTTAAATCATCTGGATCTCCGGAGCTAGAGGCGCCAACCACCCCGCAATTTTCTGGAACCACCCTCAAACTGGCAGATATTGGTGAGTACTTAGAATTAGGCATTCAATATAAGGGTCAAGTCCCGGGACAATTCGCGATGGCCTACATAAACGTCATCAATGACAAAGGTAAAACTGATTCATGGTACGGCGGAATCAATATTAAAGATGACAAAGTCAACATCAAAAAATTTCCAGCTACCGATGTGTTCGAAATCATTTCCAACAAAGGTAATGCGGAACTTCTTTACACAGTCAAGTTCGGGGAAATTGAAAAAGAGTCGTACTCCTTGAAACTTAGCGTAGAGCGCTAGGGTAACAAAACAAATCACCTCATCAATACGGTGATGTCAGCGCTGCGCCTGCGCCTCTTCATGCGCATGGCGCAGCCTTTCCCGACTGTTCGTCAAATGCAACCGCATCGCCGCCCGCGCCGCATCCGAATCCTGGCGCGCGATCGCGTCGTAAATCTCTTCGTGCTCACGACTCAGACGATTCATGTAGTGCTGTTGGTCGTCATGGGCCAGACGCGCGGAGTTGAGACGCGTACGCGGAATGATGCTGGTGCCCAGGTGGGTCATGATGTCGGTGAAATACCGGTTGCCGGTCGCCAGGGCGATTTGCAGGTGGAACTGGAAGTCGGACGCCACGGCATCGCTGGCATGGGAGACGCTTTCATTCAACGCGTCCAGCGCGGCACGCATCAAGGCCAGCTGTTCCGGGCTGCGGCGTTGCGCGGCGAGGCCGGCGGACTCCACTTCGAGGCTGATACGCAGTTCCAGAATCGCCAGCACGTCACGCAGCGTGACCACGGTCGCCGGGTCGATGCGGAAACCGCTCGGGCTCGGGGTGTCGAGCACGAAAGTGCCGATGCCGTGGCGGGTTTCCACCTGGCCAGCCGCCTGCAAACGGGAAATCGCCTCGCGCACCACGGTGCGGCTGACGCCATGGGCATCCATGATCGCCGACTCGGTGGGCAATTTATCGCCGCGTTTGAGATGACCGTCGCGGATCTGCTCGGACAACACCGTCACCAATTCCTGTGCGAGGCTACGGCGCTTGCGAGGGAGGCGTGGTGCGTCGATCGGGTTTTCCATGGTGAACGTCTTTCTCGAAAAATCGGCTGAAACCGCATCATAGCTCAACGCGGTTGTACGATCACCATCACCACTCTTGTAGGAGCGAGGCTTGCCCGCGAATGCCGTCACGCGGTTCCACATGAGGACCGTGTCATCGTTCTTCGCGGGCAAGCCTCGCTCCTACAGGGGGCGGAGGTGTTTATGCGATCACGGTCTGGTCCACCAAATGGCCATTTTCAATGCGCACATGCCTTGGATGGAAACGCTTCAGGCTGCTGCGATGCCCGACGCTGACAATGCTCAGCCCCGGAATCTCATCGATCAACGCCTGGTACAGCGACGCTTCATCCTCTTCATCCATCGCCGAGGTCGCTTCGTCCATGTACAGCCATTGCGGTGCGTAAAGCAGCGCGCGGGCGAAAGCCAGGCGTTGCTGCTCACCCGGCGACAGCATGCGCTGCCAGTGATTGGCTTCGTCCAGACGCGCAACGAGGTGCGGCAAACGGCAAGTCTCCAGCACATGCACATACCGCTCGTGCGGATAGGTCTCGCCGGCCTGTGGATAACTCAGCGCCTCGCGCAACGTGCCAATCGGCAGATACGGTTTTTGCGGCAGGAACAGGTAACGCGCCGCAGGCAGGCGAATGCTGCCGTGGCCCGCCGGCCACAAGTGTCCCATCGCCCGCAACAAGGTCGACTTGCCGCTGCCGGAACGACCGCTGAGCATCACGCGCTCGCCCTCCTCCACGGTCATGTCGGCGTTGGTCAGCAAATGACGACCGTCGGCCAGATCGAGGCCCAGGTTGTGCACTTTCAAAGCCGTACCGGAATTTTGCACATCGATCGCCGGCGCACGTTCTTCGTTATCAGTCATGGCCTGGCGGAAACTCAGCAGACGATCACAAGTGGCGCGCCACGACGCGAGGTTCTGGTACGCACTGATAAACCAGCTGAAACTCTCCTGCACATTGCCGAACGCCGAACTGATTTGCATCAGCTCGCCGAGTTCGATCTTGCCGGACAAGTAACGCGGCGAAGCGACGATGAACGGAAAGATGATGGCTGCCTGTTGGTAACCTGCGGTAAAGAACGTCAGACGCTTGGACACCTTCATGATGTCCCAGAAATTGTGCCAGACCATCCCGAAGCGGTTGCTCAAGCGACGGTTTTCATTGGGCTCGCCATTGTACAGCGCAATGCTCTCGGCATTTTCGCGAATCCGCACCATGGAGAAACGCAGGTCGGCTTCGAAGCGTTGTTGTTGGTTGTTGAGTCCGATCAAGCGGCGACCGATCAAATGGGTCAGCCAGCTGCCGACCACGGCATACACCAGCACACACCAGAACATGTAGCCGGGAATGGTAAAACCAAACACTTCGATACTGCCCGACACGCCCCACAGAATGATCGAGAACGATACCAGGCTGACAATATTGCGCAGCAAACCGATGCCCAACTCCAGGGTATTGGAGGTGAAATTGTTGAGGTCTTCGGAAATCCGCTGGTCCGGGTTATCGGTGTAACCGCCCTGCTCCAGCTGGTAGTAATTCTTGTTGCCAAGCCAGCGGGCGAAATGCTTTTCCGTGAGCCAGGCACGCCAGCGAATGGTCAGCATCTGGGTCAGGTAGAGCCGGTACACGGCACCGACAATCGCCACCGCCGCAATCCCGCAGAAATACAGAATCAGCCGCCAGAACGCCGCTTCGTCTTTTTGCTGCAGCGCGTTGTAAAAATCCTTGTACCAGGTGTTGAACCACACCGAGATCCCCACGCTGATCAACGATAACGCAATCACCGCGATCAGCAGCGTCCAGGCCTTGACCTTCTCCTCGCTGCGCCAGTAAGGCGTGATCATCGCCCAGACTTTTCGAAAAAACTGCCCGCGCACAGCATCGTTGACCGCGGAGTACTCAGCGTTCTGATTCATGGAAAAGGCTCGATAAAGAAAAGAACACACACGAACCGATCATAGATGATCGGTTCGGGTTATCGCGAGGGCTGGCGATAATCGTTCAGCAACCGTTCAGCGGCGAACCGGACGCTTCTGCAGTTTGCGCTGCAGCGTGCGGCGGTGCATGCCCAGGGCGCGGGCAGTGGCGGAGATGTTGCCTTCGTGTTCGGTCAGTACGCGCTGGATGTGTTCCCACTGCAGGCGATCCACCGACATCGGGTTTTCCGGCACCAGGGTATCGAGGTCGGCGTGCTCGGAGAGCAGCGCGGCCAGCACGTCGTCGGCGTCCGCCGGTTTGCACAGGTAGTTGCAGGCGCCGCGCTTGATCGCCTCGACGGCGGTGGCAATGCTCGAATAACCGGTGAGGATCACCACGCGCATTTCCGGGTCTAGCTCAAGTAGCTTGGGCAACAGCACCAAACCGGAATCGCCGTCCATTTTCAGGTCCAGCGCGGCGTAGTCTGGCAGGTCGGCCTGAGCGATGGTCAGGCCTTCTTCGGCGGAACCGGCGGTGCTGACGCGAAAACCGCGACGGGCCATGGCACGGGCCATCACCCGGGTAAAAGTAGCGTCGTCGTCTACCAGCAGCAAATGCGGCAGTTCTTCGCCTTCGACTTGGATCTCGTCACTCATGTTCGTCTCCTCGGGCGACACGGGGCAGGCGCAGCTCGGTGAGCGTGCCGCCTTCCTCATGACTGTAGAGTTTCACTGAGCCGCCGGCGCGTGTCACGCTGGCCTTGCTCAAAAACAGGCCCAGGCCGAAACCTTTGCCCTTGGTGGTAAAAAACGGCTTGCCGATCTGTTCGGCAATGGCCAGCGGCACGCCGGCGCCGTGGTCGCGAATGCTGATGGTCAAGTCTTCGGCATTCCAGTCCAGCGTTACCTGCAGCCCTTCGGGACACGCATCAGCGGCATTGTTCAGCAAATTCAGCAGCGCTTGCGTCAGATCCGGCGGCGGCGCCATGCGCGGCACAGTGCCCTGGCCCAAGCGCTGGAAGCGGTAACTGGCTTCCGGGCGCATCAGATGCCAACGGTTCAGGGCTTCGTCGAGCCAGTCGGTAACGTCTTGCATCTCCACCGCCAAACGACGATTGGCCTCGGCGGCGCGCACCAGTTGTTGCAAGGTCTCTTTGCAGAGTTTGACTTGATCTTGCAGCACGCTCAAATCGTCCTGCAACAGCGGGTCGGGATGGTCTTGGCGCATTTCCTTGAGCAGCACGCTCATGGTCGCCAGCGGCGTGCCCAGTTCATGGGCGGCGCCGGCAGCCTGGGTTGCGACGGCCAGCAATTGCTGGTCGCGCAGGCCTTCTTCACGGCGGATGGCGCGCAGTTCTTCCTGGCGGCGCAGCTCTTCGGCCATGCGTGCGGCGAAGAAGGTGATGACCGCTGCGGCAAGGGCGAAACTCAGCCACATGCCGTAGACCTGCAGGTTTTCGCGGGCGATGGGGAAGGTTTCCAGCGGATAGAACCGCGCCAGCAACAGGGTATAAAGCGCCAGCGCGATCCCGGAAAGAATCACCGAATAACGCCACGGCAACGTCACGGCGGCGATGGTCAGCGGCACCAGGTAATACGAGACAAACGGGTTGGTCGAGCCGCCGGAGAAATACAGCAAGGCGCTGTGGATAAACAGATCGCAGGCCAGTTGCAGGGCATATTCCAGCTCGGTCACCGGCCATGAGGTGCGCAGGCGAACCGCGGTGAACGCGCACAGCAGCGTCGAGCAACCCAGCGTCATCGCCAGTTGCACCCACGGCAACGGCAGCAGATCGAACCAGTAGGCCAGGCCCACGGAACCGGCCTGAGCGGCGAGTACCAAGGTGCGGATGAACGTCAGCCGCCAGAGGTTCTGGCGAGTGGCGGAAGTAATTTGAACGGGGGCGAGCATGAGCTCTCCTGATGAGCGCTCCAGGCGGATCGCACGGAGTATAACCAAGCACGGGGGCTGGCAGGCAAAAGTGCGGCAAACAGCCACATGGCAGGAAGGCTCGCAGTCCCCCTGTGGCGAGGGGGCTTGCCCCCGTTGGACTGCGCAGCAGTCCCAAATCCAGCCAGCGCGTTATGTCAGTCAAATCCAGTCAGCCGTTCTGCGACTGCTGCGTAGTCCAACGGGGGCAAGCCCCCTCACCACAGGGATCACCGGCATCTGTATAGAAGTTGTAACTGTGCGAACCGGATCATTAAAGTTAGAGTCTGATGGTTTCACGCAGGCTCGGACCTTAACCCCTGCGCACCGTCCAAGGAGTTTTCATGCACAGTTTCCGCCGCAGCGCCGCCCTTCTTGCCCTTAGCGTTGGCACCGTCGCCAGCCTCCCGGCCCTGGCCGCCGACGAGCTTCATTACAACCAGATTTCCCTGCGTGCCGAAGTCAGTCAGGAAGTGGCCCGCGACCTGATGATCGTGACCCTCTACACCGAAGAACAAAACACCGACCCGGCCAAACTCGCCGCCGACGTCAGCACCACCATGAACAAAGCGCTGGCCCAGGCCAAACAGGTCAAGGAAGTCACCCTGCGCCAGGGCAGCCGCAACAGCTACCCGATCTACGACACCAAGGGCCAGAAAATCACCGGCTGGCGTGAACGCGCCGAACTGCGCCTGGAAAGCTCCGACTTCGCCGCGCTCTCGAAGCTGACCGGCGAACTGCTGACCGACCTGAAAATGGGCGGCATGGACTTCGCCATCGCCACGCCAACCCGCAAGGCCAGCGAGGATGCGCTGCTGAAAGAAGCCGTCACCGCGTTCAAGGCTCGCGCGCAACTGGCGACCGATGCGTTAGGCGGCAGGGGTTACAAAATCGTCAACCTGAACCTGAACAGCAACGGTTATCCACAACCGTACATGCGCGGGCCGATGATGATGAAAGCGGCGAGCATGGATGGGGCGCCGGTGACGCCTGAAGTTGAGGCAGGCACCAGCCAGGTGAGCATGACGGCGGATGGGGCGATTGAAGTGTTGATGCCTTGATTGGCTAATCCGTCCATAAAAACGGCGATTACCGAAGTGATCGCCGTTTTTTATTGCCTGTAAAAAATTGGGTTAGCCCGTCAATTTGAGAGGGCTTGGGGCCGTCGCTATTATCGAGATGCCGCCCGGAATGAGCCAGTTCGAGAACAACATTAGGTGATTCTTTCGAAATTATTACCCGCGACCTCCCGATGGGAGGGGGGTGTACGATCGAATTAGTTGTTCAGCTTGCTCCTTTGTTTTACAAAACATACTGACCTCCCTGGTCTCCTCCCCATCCTTCTTATGAACCCGGTAAGGATTCTCTTGATACGCCGAATCATACTCATAAATCAAATAGCCTTTATATTCAGTAACTTTTGGATAACTCATGATTCATCCTTACAAAAACGACAACCAAAGACTCGCTATCTAAACGAGCCCAACCTAACAGAAACAAACTCTATTGCCTGAATCACACTCAACCAAAACAAAAACATGTCTACTGTAAGAAATAACAGGTAAAAGCGAATACCTGCACATTTTTAACATTATTTTGGAATAGCGATTAAAACCAATAATTCGCCCACTCGAAAAATGATTGCATTGCACCGAACAGGCACCTTCACACTATCGCGAGCAGGGTACCCCCCCCACAAAGTCGCTACCGAATCTGTCGAGCCGAGTCTGCACGCGATAACAGTGAAGGGGGTGGCTAGTGATTATACTTATCCGCATTAATCAAATCTTTAGCGCGACTCCAAGCCGTATTTTCTTCACCATACTCACCCTCAATTGGGTTTCCACTTTGGAGAATCTGCCACCATGAATTGTTATACGCGGAGTATTGGACAACCTCATAGCCATGTTGTCGGATGTCATTTTTTTCTTCATTGGTCATGATTATTTCCTTATATAAATTCTGCACGTTGTAAGCCCGACCGCTTAGCCAGTGCAAGACTGTTACGGGCTGCGACCATCCTCAATCAAGTTGCGGGATATTTCTACTGTCAAACCTGACAGGTACTGGCAGTAATCAAACTGATTTGACCCGTTAGAAAAACGTCAACCATTGAGCTACTGACAATCGAGGTTTTTTGCTGATCGATATGCCGCGAGCAGGCTTCTACAGTGGGTCCGTATGGAACACACCATTTATGTCACAACCCGATCTAATGCGAGAGCTAGCCTGCTCGCGAAAAACGATAACGCGGTCTACACCGGATCGACGTTATCCAGCGCCCGATTCACCGCCAACTCCGCCAGCATGATGATTTGCTGAATTGCCAACACCGTATTGCGCTGCGGGCCGATCAGGTTCGCGGCGAAATCACTGGTCATGACACTGGCGGACGCCAGGGATTCGCAAGCTTGTGCCAGGAGACTTTCGCTATCCATGTCCGGGGCGATCATGAACATGGTGCTGGGACGACGGGGTTTGGGGGCGTATTGGTCGGGTGGATCGAGGTAGTAATCGAGGGCGCGTTTTATGGCTTCGCGGTCTTTGAGGAGCGCTTCGGTTTCGGGGGTTTCGGCGTTGGGGGTTGTGGTGTTGAAGGGTGGATCGGGGATTAACTTATCCATGGAAAAACTCCTACTTAAAAAATGGAGCCATCCATTGTCGTTTCCACACGACAAATAGGTGGCGGCTGCACGCAGGGTGGAAATACCGGTTAGTAGGACCCGGCCAGACCGAAGTCTGCCCACGCACAGCCGCCATGACGCAGTTTGCAGACGAACGAAGACGTCGGCAACGAATACGATGGGCCAGCTATGCGGCTACTAAGAGATCCAGGTTTCCACGCCCGGTCGCTGAAATTGCAGCGACGGCCAAAGGTTAGAAGGACTGCTTCCTACCCGGCAACCTGAAAAATGCGTGGGAAAGCGCTGTGTTTCTTACACATCTTTCAACACAAAAATGGAACGCGGAGCGTCCCGGGCGGCATTCCCACGCGGAGCGTAGGGAACGATCAATCGGGGGCAGCAGAAAGAGATTGGTCGGCTGCCAGGCCGCCATCGCGAGCAGGCTCGCGCCTACAAGGGTTCGGTGTACACGCTTCGCTTCTCACCACTCAACAGGCCGAGCGTTAGCTCGCCTGCTTTTGATCTTGATCCACCCGCCCCGTCGGGAGGCTGAGTGGAGGTGTTCATCCGGGGAGTGGCGCGTAGCGCCGTTCGACGCAGTCGAACACGCTGCATGTAGGTCGTCGCGAAGCAGACCGGAGGGCAGTGTCCCCGGATGGATGCCGGAGCGAAGGTACGCCGAGCCTTAGCGAGGGGCCGGACGTTTGGGGCGAGCCTTTTTGGGTACTTTTTTGGCGTTTGAAAAAAGTGCCTCGCCGTAAGGGCGAAACCGCCAGCCGCCGTTACCGCAGAAATGGATATGTACACAACCAACAAGAAAATGGTCGGCTACCAGGCCGCCTTCGCGAACAAGCCCGCTCCCACAATGGGACTGGGTACACCTGAAAGTAATCAGTCAGCTTCGGGCTCCCTTCCGGTCCACCGCGCATCCGTCAAAAATGCTCATTTACAAGACGTTCAACCCTTTGAAAAAACCAAAAGCGCTACCGCAAGCAGCAAACGGTTGCACCCTCGGGTACTACCACCACGCACGGGCGGCACCCACCCAATCCCAAATCCAAAGCATCCCCCCAGATGTCCACTGGCAAACAGTAACGAAACAATCTGCCCCCACAGACACAACAACCCTTTAAACAACAATCACCTACCCACCAAATTGGAACTCAGTCTCATTCACGCCCGCACGCCCCTCAATGATGGGTATAAATAAGTAACACCGCGCTCCAATCAAGTGCGCAAGACGTCCGGATCGCCCCGAGCAGGTGCGCCAGACGCACCGAAAAAACCCTGCGCAAACGGTCAAATGCGCATGAATTTATACATATGCGACATTAAGGTACGTTCGTGCCACCGTTTAACGCCTGTGGCCACTCAGGATCTTGCAATGGGTATGGCCCCTGCATAAGTATCCGCAGGCACGGCTCACGAGGTCGTCCTCTAATTCCAAAAATGACAACAAATCATGAGGCCAACATGCTTAAACACGCGGTCATTCCGTTTTTAGTCGGCGCAGGCTTGTTAGCCTCCGCACCTTTCGCCCAAGCGGCGACTAACCTGGTGTTTTGCTCCGAAGGGAGCCCGGCCGGTTTTGATCCTGGTCAGTACACCACCGGAACCGACTTCGACGCCTCTGCAGAAACCATGTTCAACCGCCTGACCCAGTTCGAGCGCGGCGGCACCGCCGTGATTCCTGGTCTGGCGACCAAGTGGGACATCTCCGATGATGGCCTGACTTACACCTTCCACCTGCGTGAAGGCGTCAAGTTCCACACCACCCCGTACTTCAAGCCGACTCGTGAGTTCAACGCCGACGACGTGCTGTTCACCTTCAATCGCATGATTGACAAGAACGACCCGTTCCGCAAAGCGTACCCAACCGAATTCCCGTACTTTACCGACATGGGGATGGACACCAACATCACCAAGATCGATAAAGTCGACGACCACACCGTCAAATTCACCCTCAAAGAAGTTGATGCCGCGTTCATCCAGAACATGGCCATGAGCTTCGCGTCTGTCCAGTCCGCCGAGTACGCTGCCCAGTTGCTCAAGGAAGGCAAGGCCACCGATATCAACCAGAAGCCGGTCGGCACTGGCCCGTTCGTGTTCAAGAGCTACCAGAAAGACTCCAACATCCGCTACACCGGGAACAAGGACTACTGGAAGCCTGAAGACGTCAAGATCGACAACCTGATCTTCGCCATCACCACCGACCCGTCGGTGCGTATCCAGAAGCTGAAGAAGAACGAGTGCCAGATCACTCTGTTCCCACGTCCGGCCGACCTGAAGGCGCTGCAAGAAGACAAGACCTTGAAGGTGCCTAACCAGGCTGGTTTCAACCTGGGTTACATCGCCTACAACGTGATGGACAAGATCAAGGGCAGCGATCAGCCGAACCCGATGGCTCAATTGAAAGTGCGTCAGGCACTGGACATGGCCGTCAACAAGCAGCAGATCATCGACTCCGTCTACCAAGGTGCTGGTCAACTGGCCGTCAACGCCATGCCGCCAACCCAGTGGTCTTACGACACCACCATCAAGGATGCGCCGTACAACCCTGAGAAAGCCAAAGAGCTGCTCAAGGAAGCCGGCGTCAAAGAAGGCACCGAGATCAATCTGTGGGCGATGCCGGTGCAGCGTCCGTACAACCCGAACGCCAAGCTGATGGCTGAAATGCTGCAGTCCGACTGGGCCAAGGTCGGTATCAAGGCCAAGATCGTGACCTACGAGTGGGGCGAGTACATCAAGCGTTCCAAAGGCGGCGAAAACGGCGCGATGCTGATTGGCTGGAGCGGCGACAACGGTGACCCGGACAACTGGCTGAACGTGCTGTTCGGCTGCGACTCGCTGCAGGGCAACAACTTCTCCAAGTGGTGCGACAAGAAGTTCGACGGCATCGTCAAGGAAGCCAAGCGCACAACCGACCAGGGCAAGCGCACCGAACTGTACAAACAGGCGCAACACGTCCTCAAAGACGCTGTTCCAATGACACCTATCGCTCACTCGACGGTGTTCCAACCCATGCGCAACAACGTTGAAGACTTCAAGATCAGCCCGTTTGGCTTGAACTCCTTCTACGGCGTCAGCGTCAGCAAATAAGATTTTGCAACGGCGACGTTTTTTAACGTCGCCGTTGTTTTATCTGCCGAGAAAGTAGGAAACAGCCTACATCCAATTCCGTCGCGGATGACCGCCGTGACGTCGGATGCGTTGCCTTTTCCCACAAGTCTTTCGGACTCTACGCATTTACTGCCAGACCCACGGCTCATACCGTCAGGATCTGACCAGTGCATGCGTGGGCTCTCGGTTTTGCTGCACGTCATGGTTTGAACTCAGTGATGCCTCCACATCCGCGGACGGGACGGCGGCTCATTGAAAACACTTAGCGAACGAGAAAAGGGAGCGTCATGCGCAATACCTTGGTTTTATCCGCATTGCTGGGCACCGGCCTGCTGGCCGCCACTTCCATCAGCCAGGCCGCCAATAACAGCCTGGTGTTCTGCTCCGAAGGCAGCCCCGCTGGTTTCGATACTGCGCAGTACACGACATCGACCGACAACGATGCCGCCGAGCCGTTGTACAACCGATTGGCAGAGTTTGAAAAAGGCGCGACCAACGTCGTACCCGGCCTGGCGACGAGCTGGGATATTTCCGAGGACGGCCTCAAGTACACCTTTCACCTGCGCGAAGGGGTGAAATTTCACACGACCAAGTACTTCACGCCGACCCGTGATTTCAACGCCGATGACGTGCTGTTCACGTTCAATCGCATGCTCGATCCGCAGCAACCTTTCCGTAAGGCTTATCCGACCGAGTTCCCGTATTTCAACGGGATGAGCCTGAACAAGAACATCGCCAAGGTCGAGAAGACCGGGCCGCTGACCGTGGTCATGACGCTCAACAGCGTCGACGCCGCGTTCATCCAGAACATCGCCATGAGCTTCGCTGCCATTCTGTCCGCCGAATACGCTGACAAACTGCTGGCGGAAGGCAAGCCGAGCGACATCAACCAGAAGCCGATCGGCACTGGCCCGTTCGCGTTCAAGAGCTACCAGAAAGATTCCAACATCCGCTACACCGGCAACAAGCAGTACTGGGACCCAAGCCGGGTCAAGCTCGACAACCTCATCTTCTCGATCAACACCGACGCCTCGGTGCGCGTGCAGAAGCTCAAGGCCAATGAGTGCCAGATCACCCTGAGCCCGCGCCCCGCCGACGTGCCCGCGTTGAAGAACGATCCGGCACTCAAGCTCATCGAGAAGCCTGGTTTCAACCTGGGCTACATCGCCTACAACGTCCGCCACAAACCGTTCGACCAACTCGAAGTGCGTCAGGCGCTGGACATGGCGGTGAACAAGCAGGGCATTCTCAACGCCGTCTACCAAGGCGCCGGTCAACTGGCCGTCAACGCCATGCCGCCGACCCAATGGTCTTACGACGACACGATCAAGGACGTCGCCTACAACCCGGAAAAAGCCAAGGAACTGCTCAAGGCTGCCGGCGTGAAAGAAGGCACCGAAATCACCTTGTGGGCGATGCCCGTTCAGCGCCCTTACAACCCGAACGCCAAGTTGATGGCCGAAATGCTCCAGGCTGACTGGGCAAAAATCGGCCTCAAAGTGAAAATCGTCAGCTACGAATGGGGCGAGTACATCAAGCGCACCAAGAATGGCGAGCACGACGTCAGCCTGATTGGCTGGACCGGTGACAATGGGGACCCGGACAACTGGCTCGGCACGCTTTACAGCTGCGACGCCATTGGTGGCAACAACTACTCCATGTGGTGCGATCCGGCTTACGACAAGTTCATCAAGCAGGCCAAGGTCGTCACCGACCGCGACCAGCGCACCGTGCTCTACAAACAGGCGCAGCACTATCTCAAGCAACAAGTGCCGATCACGCCTATCGCCCATTCGACGGTCAACCAGCCGTTGAGCGCCAAAATCGAAGGATTCAAGGTGAGTCCATTCGGTCGTAACGTGTTCTCGGGCGTCAGTATCGACCAATAACCGATTAGCCAGAAACGCTGGGGGCGCATTGCGCCCTCACGCAAGCGTATTGCCGTCATTCGCCGATCAGGCCATCAGCAAACGTTTGCGAAGCCTTGTATGAGTTCTAAACCAAATAGCCGGATCACCAAAAAAGACCGGCATTAAAAAAAAAGAAAGTAAGGAGCTTCACCCATGAAACTGAGCAGCACCGCGTTATTGGCCCTGGCCATCAGCAGCGTAACCGCCTCGGCTTACGCAGAAACCCAAAGCCAGGCGTTCACGCCGGTTACCGTTAAAGAGAAAAGCGCCCAAAGCGAAGCCACCGGTTTTGTTGAAGGCCAATCGATCACCGGTTCCACGCGTAACTGGTATGCGAACGAATCGTTCAAGCGGGGCGCGACGCTCAACTATCGTAAAAACGGCGAGACTCGCACGACTGACCGTCGCATCAACTGGGTGCAAGGCACGATCATCAAGTACAACTCGGGCTTCACCGAGGGTACTGTCGGTTTCAGCACCGAAGTGGCGGCCTACAACGCTATTGCTCTGGACCGTGATCGCAAAGACCTCGCGTCCGGTAACGGTGGTGCTCCTGAGCCAGGTCGGAGCGGCCGTGGCAACAACCGTACTTTGACTGAAAATGGCGGTGACGCCGTTGATCAGTGGAGCAAACTGGGCCTGGCCAACGTCAAGGCACGTTTCTCCAACACCACGCTGACGGCCGGTCGCCAGAACTTCAGCAGCCCCCAAGTGGATGTCATCGGTAACCGTCCGCTGCCTTCAAGCTTCGAAGGTGTGACCCTGCACAGTGAAGAGCTGGAAAACCTGTCCTTCGACCTCGGCACCTTCGACCGTAACTCGCCGCGTACCGAACAGAGCCAGCGCAAGTTCCGTTCCGAATACGGCGACGGTACCGCTGAAGCTGATCACGTCAACACCGCCGGTATCACCTACACGCCGTTCGCCAGCCTGACCACCAGCCTCTGGGGCACCCAGGCCGAAGACCTGTGGAACCAGTACTACTTCGGCGCCTCCCACGTTCTGGGTGACAGCTCGGTACTGAGCCTGACCACCGGCCTGAACTACTACAAGACCGTCGACGAAGGCAAAAAGCTGCTGGGCGAAATCGACAACGATACCTACTCGCTGTCGTTCGGCCTGACTCACCAGGCTCATACTCTGACCTTCTCGTACCAGGAAGTGAACGGTAACGAGTACTTCGACTACCTGCACGAAACCAACGGCATCTACCTGGCCAACTCCCTGCTGTCGGACTTCAACGGCCCGAACGAGAAATCGTTCCAGATTGCTTATGGTCTGAACATGGCTGAATACGGCATTCCAGGTCTGAAGTTCAACATCTACCAGGCTCGCGGCTGGGGCATCGACGGTACTCACTATGCCGGCGGCGGTTACGACGGCGTGCAGTCGATGGACGGCGAGCACCATTATGAATACGGCATCGGTACTTCGTACGCCGTACAGAGCGGCCCGCTCAAGGCCACCACTGTTCGCGCGACCTACACCGCTCACCGCGCCAGCGAAAACCAGGCGGATGGCAGCCTCAACGAGTTCCGTCTTGTGACCACCATCCCGTTTAACATTCTGTAATACACCTGCCGAACGGCTGATTCAGTGAAGAATCAGCCGTTCGGCTTTTGTCCTTTAACCGATTGCAGAGGGTTCTTGATGAAAATGCTTCCCCTACGTGCGGCCATCGCAGCCGCGTTGCTGAGTGTCGCTGTTGGCGTCTCGGCCAACCCCCTGGTGGTCTGCACCGAAGCCAGTCCGGAAGGCTTCGATATGGTCCAGTACACAACTGCAGTCACAGCCGATGCGGTGGCCGAAACCATCTTCAATCGTCTGGCGGACTTCAAGCCCGGCACCACTGAAGTGATTCCGGCACTGGCCGACTCCTGGGACATCAGCGAGGACGGTCTGACCTACACGTTCCACCTGCGCAAAGGCGTCAAGTTCCACACCACCGAATACTTCAAGCCGACCCGCGACATGAACGCCGAAGACGTGGTCTGGAGCTTCCAGCGTCAGCTGGACCCGAATCACCCGTGGCACAAACTGTCGAGCGTGGGCTTCCCGTACTTTGAAAGCATGGGCTTCAAGGAACTGCTGAAAAGCGTCGAGAAAGTGGACGACAACACGGTCAAATTCACCCTGACCCGCCGCGAAGCGCCGTTCCTGGCCGACATCGCCATGGCCTTCTCCTCGATCTATTCCGCCGAGTACGCCGACCAGTTGCTCAAGGCCAACAAAACCGGCGACCTGAACAACAAGCCGGTCGGCACCGGCCCGTTCGTTTTCCAGCGCTACAACAAAGATGCCCAGGTTCGCTTCAAGGCCAACCCGGACTACTTCCGTGGCAAGCCACCGGCTGATGCGCTGATCCTGGCCATCGCCACCGATAACAACGTGCGCCTGCAAAAGCTCAAGGCCAACGAGTGCCAGATCGCGCTGTATCCGAAGCCGGATGACATCCCGAGTATCAAGAAAGACGAGAAACTGAAGGTCGATGAACTGAACGCGATGACCGTTTCGTACATCGCCATGAACACCACGCACAAGTACATGAGTGATGTGCGCGTGCGTAAAGCCATCGACATCGCCTTCGACAAGGCGGCTTACGTGAACGCGCTGTTCGGCAAAGGCAATGCGACCGTGGCGGTCAACCCGTACCCGGACACCCTGCTGGGCTACAACCACGACCTGAAGAACCCGCCACGCGACCTGGACAAGGCTCGCGCCCTGCTCAAGGAAGCCGGCGTACCGGAAGGCACCGTGCTGACCCTGTTCACCCGTAACGGCGGCGGTCCGACCAACCCGAACCCGATGCTCGGCGCACAGATGATGCAGGCTGACCTGGCCAAGGTCGGGATCAAAATCGATATTCGCGTCATGGAATGGGGCGAAATGCTCAAACGCGCGAAAAACGGCGAGCACGACATGGTTTCCGCCGGATGGGCGGGCGATAACGGCGACCCGGATAACTTCCTGACGCCTATGCTGAGTTGCGAAGCGGCCAAGAACGGCGAAAACTACGCGCGCTGGTGCAACGAGAAATTCCAGACGCTGATCGACCAGGCACGGGCTAAAGTGAACCCCACGGAACGTGCGGCGCTCTACGAACAAGCCCAGGAAGTTTTCAATCAGGACCAGCCATGGATCAGCATGGCGCACACCCGTATGTTCACCGCAATGCGCAACAACGTAGAGGGCTATCACATTAGCCCCCTCACCACTAATAACTTCGCCACCACCCAGGTGAAGTAGATAAGAAACTACCGGCATTCCTGACCCAGGAATGCCGGGCACGCCTAACCGGCTGATGAGGTACACCACAAGATGTTTAGTTTTATTGCCCGCCGATTGGGGTTATTGATCCCCACATTCTTCGGCATCACCTTGCTGACTTTCGCGTTGATTCGCATGATTCCTGGCGACCCCGTGGAAGTGATGATGGGCGAACGTCGGGTCGACCCCGAAATGCACGCTCAGGCAATGGAACGCCTTGGCCTGAACAAACCGCTGTATGCCCAGTACCTGGACTACATCGGCAAGTTGGCCCACGGCGACCTTGGCGAATCCCTGCGTACCCGTGAAAGCGTCTGGAGCGAGTTCAGCTCTCTATTCCCCGCGACCCTGGAACTGTCCATGGCCGCGCTGTTGTTCGCCGGCATCCTGGGCCTCCTGGCCGGGGTGATTGCGGCACTCAAGCGAGGATCCCTGTTCGACCATGGGGTGATGGGCATCTCCCTGGCGGGATATTCGATGCCGATCTTCTGGTGGGGCCTGATCCTGATCATGTTCTTCTCGGTATCCCTGGGCTGGACCCCGGTGTCCGGGCGGATCGACCTGCTCTACGACATCGAGCCGCGGACCGGTTTCATGCTCATCGACACGCTGCTGGCCGATGACGTCGGTGCGTTCTTCGATGCCCTGCATCACCTGATCCTGCCGGCCATCGTGCTCGGCACCATCCCGCTGGCCGTTATTGCACGGATGACCCGTTCGTCGATGCTCGAAGTGCTGCGTGAAGACTACATCCGTACCGCCCGCGCCAAAGGCCTGTCGCCGTCGCGCGTGGTCTTTGTTCACGGCCTGCGCAACGCGCTGATTCCGGTACTGACCGTGGTCGGCCTGCAAGTCGGCACATTGCTGGCCGGTGCGGTCCTGACCGAAACCATCTTCTCCTGGCCCGGCATCGGCAAATGGCTGATCGAAGCCATTGGCGCACGGGACTATCCCGTGGTGCAGAACGGCATCCTGTTAATCGCCTGCCTGGTGATTCTGGTCAACTTCGTAGTGGACATCCTCTACGGCTTTGCCAACCCACGCATTCGTCACCAGCGCTGAGATCATCATGACCATGACCACTCCAGCTTCAACTACAAATCAAGCGGTAACAGTCGATCAAAGCCTGCTGTACCCGTCCCCGTACAAAGAATTCTGGCAAGCGTTTTCCAAGAACAAAGGCGCCGTTGCCGGCCTGATGTTCATGCTGCTGGTGATTTTCTGCGCGATTTTCGCGCCGTGGGTTGCCCCGCATGACCCGAGCGAGCAATACCGCGACTTCCTGCTGACCCCGCCGTCCTGGCTGGAAGGCGGGCAGATCCAGTTCCTGCTCGGCACCGATGAACTGGGTCGCGACCTGCTGTCGCGGCTGATCAACGGTTCGCGCCTGTCCCTGCTGATCGGCTTGTCGTCGGTGGTGATGTCGCTGATTCCGGGCATCCTTCTGGGTCTGTTCGCCGGGTTCTTCCCGAAACTGCTCGGCCCGACCATCATGCGTCTGATGGACATCATGCTGGCCCTGCCGTCCCTGCTGCTGGCCGTGGCGATTGTCGCCATCCTTGGCCCTGGCCTGATCAACACCATTATTGCCATCGCCGTAGTTTCGTTGCCGTCCTATGTTCGTCTGACCCGCGCCGCGGTGATGGGCGAATTGAACCGCGACTACGTGACCGCCGCGCGTCTGGCCGGTGCCGGTCTGCCACGCCTGATGTTCGTCACCGTGCTGCCCAACTGCATGGCGCCGCTGATCGTTCAGGCCACCCTGAGTTTCTCCTCGGCGATTCTCGATGCCGCTGCACTGGGCTTCCTCGGCCTTGGCGTACAACCGCCAACCCCTGAGTGGGGCACCATGCTGGCTTCGGCTCGCGACTACATCGAACGCGCCTGGTGGGTCGTCAGTCTGCCTGGTTTGACCATTTTGCTCAGCGTGCTGGCAATCAACTTGATGGGCGACGGCCTGCGCGATGCGCTGGACCCGAAACTCAAGAACGCCGCCTGAGGAGATTCAAATGTCACTGTTAGAAATCAAGAATCTCAACGTTCGCTTCGGCGACAAGAACGCCGTTCCGGTGGTCGACGGCCTCGACATCTCCGTGGACAAGGGCGAAGTACTGGCCATCGTTGGCGAGTCGGGTTCCGGTAAATCCGTGACCATGATGGCGCTGATGGGCCTGATCGAGCATCCGGGGATCGTCACCGCTGACGCGCTGAATTTCGACGGCAAGAACATGCTCAAGCTGAGCAACCGTCAGCGTCGGCAAATCGTCGGCAAAGACTTGGCCATGGTCTTCCAGGACCCGATGACCGCGCTGAACCCGAGCTACACCGTCGGTTTCCAGATCGAAGAAGTGCTGCGCCTGCACCTGAAAATGTCCGGCAAGCAAGCCCGCGCACGCGCCATCGAACTGCTGGAAAAAGTGGAAATCCCGGGCGCCGCCAGTCGTATGGACGCCTACCCGCATCAACTCTCCGGCGGTATGAGCCAGCGTGTTGCGATCGCCATGGCGATTGCCGGCGAACCGAAACTGCTGATCGCCGACGAACCGACCACCGCACTGGACGTGACGATTCAGGCGCAGATCATGGACCTGCTGCTGGCGTTGCAGAAAGAGCAGAACATGGGCCTGGTGCTGATCACTCACGACCTCGCGGTCGTGGCCGAAACCGCCCAGCGCGTGTGCGTGATGTACGCCGGCCAGGCGGTCGAAGTGGGTCAGGTTCCTCAGCTGTTCGACATTCCGGCACACCCTTACAGCGAAGCATTGCTCAAGGCGATTCCGGAACACAGCCTGGGCGCCACACGCCTGGCCACGCTGCCGGGCATCGTTCCCGGTCGTTACGACCGTCCGCAGGGTTGCCTGCTGTCGCCACGCTGCCCGTATGTGCAAGAGAATTGCCGCGCCCAGCGTCCGTCCCTCGATCCGAAAAGCAACAGCCTCGCCCGCTGCTTCTACCCGTTGAATCAGGAGGTGGCGTAATGGCCGTCGTACTTACCGCCCGCGACCTGACCCGTCACTACGAAGTGTCCCGAGGCTTGTTCAAGGGCCATGCGACCGTGCGCGCCCTGAACGGTGTGTCGTTCGAACTGGAAGCCGGCAAGACCCTCGCCGTTGTAGGCGAATCGGGCTGCGGCAAATCCACCCTGGCCCGTGCCCTGACGCTGATCGAAGAGCCATCCTCCGGCTCCTTGAAAATCGCCGGGCAGGAAGTTGCCGGCGCCGACAAGGCTCAACGCAAGCAACTGCGCAAAGACGTGCAGATGGTGTTCCAGAGCCCGTACGCGTCGTTGAACCCACGGCAGAAAGTCGGTGATCAACTGGCCGAGCCATTGCTGATCAACACCCAGCTGAGCGCTGCTGAGCGTCGCGAGAAAGTGCAAGCGATGATGAAGCAGGTGGGCTTGCGTCCTGAGCACTATCAGCGTTATCCGCACATGTTTTCCGGCGGTCAGCGCCAGCGGATCGCCCTCGCCCGCGCGATGATGCTGCAACCCAAAGTGCTAGTCGCGGACGAACCGACCTCGGCGCTGGACGTGTCGATTCAGGCGCAGGTGCTGAACCTGTTCATGGATTTGCAGCAAGAGTTCAACACCGCCTACGTGTTCATCTCCCACAACCTGGCGGTGGTGCAACACGTCGCCGATGACGTGATGGTGATGTACCTCGGCCGCCCAGTGGAAATGGGTCCGAAGAACGACATCTACGAGCGTCCTCTGCACCCGTACACCCAGGCGCTGCTGTCGGCCACCCCGACCATTCACCCGGACCCGAACAAGCCGAAAATCAAGATCGTCGGCGAGCTGCCCAACCCACTAAACCCGCCGTCTGGCTGCGCTTTCCACAAGCGCTGCCCGTACGCGACCGAGCGCTGCACCACGGAAGAACCGCTCCTGCGTCTGGTCGACACCCGTCAGGTGGCTTGTCACTACGCCGAGCAATTCTTGGATTAAAGGAACAAAAAATACTGTGGGAGCGGGCTTGCCCGCGAAGAGGCCGGCACATCCAACATATGTGGTGACTGACACTCCGTCTTCGCGGGCAAGCCCGCTCCCACAGGGATTGTGCTGCCCAAACAACCCCTTCTGCCTGGATTGCACATCAGTCCGGCAGGAGGGGTTTTCTTTTGTCCGTCATTTACGTTTGCGTGTCTTCCTCGTCTTCCTCATCGACGTCTGGGTCGTCCTCGTCTGCTTCGGTCGCAGCGATCATCAGCTCGCTGTGCACGCCTTGCCCATTCAAAGCCTGTTTTTCATGGTTCTCACATTCTGCCCACGCCACCGCCGACGTGCCGAGGGACAGCATCACCAAAACCTTAAGCAACATCATAATTCGTTGATAAATACTCATAGCCGATTCCATCCTTTCTTGGGTGACGCGTGGATGCCTGAAAGGTACTGAGTGAAATTTAGTTCCGATTGACCGGGTTCTCCAGACAGGACGCTACCGGGTAGCAGAAAATCGCGCTGGCTGGAAGATTGGTTTGTAATAGGGGTTATGCCGAAAAGGTCAAAAAGATCAAAAAGATCAAAAACCAAAATCAAAAGATCGCAGCCTTCGGCAGCTCCTACGCGCCTGTGGGCGCTGCCGAAGGCTGCGATCTTTTGATTTTCCCAATAAAAAAGGCGAAGCCCGAAAGCTTCGCCTTTTATGTACTTGAGCATCTTTACCGATTAATGATGCTCACGCGTCGCACGGAATTTCACGTCCGGCCAGCGCTCTTCCATCAACGCCAGGTTGACCCGTGTCGGGGCCAGGTAGGTCAGGTGACCACCGCCGTCGACCGCGAGGTTTTCCACGGCCTTGACCCGGAATTCCTCGAGCTTCTTCTTATCGTCGCAATCGATCCAGCGCGCGGAATAAACGGTGATCGGCTCATAAGAGCATTCAACCTTGTATTCCTCTTTCAAGCGGCTGGCGACCACATCGAACTGCAGCACACCGACGGCGCCGAGGATGATGTCGTTGCTGCGCTCGGGGAAGAACACCTGGGTGGCGCCTTCTTCCGCCAATTGCTGCAAGCCTTGACGCAGTTGCTTGGATTTCAGCGGATCACGCAGACGCACGCGACGGAACAGTTCCGGGGCGAAGTGCGGGATACCGGTGAAGCCCAGGACTTCGCCTTCGGTGAAGGTGTCGCCGATCTGGATGGTGCCGTGGTTGTGCAGACCGATAATGTCGCCGGCAAACGCTTCTTCCAGTTGCTCACGCTCGGAGGAGAAGAAGGTCAGGGCATCGCCGATCCGCACGTCCTTGCCGGTGCGCACGTGGCGCATCTTCATGCCTTTTTCGTATTTGCCGGAGCAGATACGCATGAAGGCGATACGGTCGCGGTGTTTGGGGTCCATGTTCGCCTGGATCTTGAACACGAAGCCTGCAAACTTCTCTTCAACCGGTTCCACGGTGCGCTCGTTGGCGACACGGGCCAGCGGTTTCGGCGCCCAGTTGACCACGGCGTCGAGCACGTGATCGACACCGAAGTTGCCCAGTGCAGTACCGAAGAACACCGGGGTCAGTTGGCCGTCGAGGAATTCCTGTTGATTGAATTCGTGACAGGCGCCCTGCACCAGTTCCAGCTGATCGACGAAGCGATCGTACTCGTCACCGAGGTGCGCGCGGGCTTCATCGGAATCGAGCTTCTCGATGATTTTCACATCGGTGCGCTCGTGGCCGTGGCCTGCGGTGTACACGATGATGTAATCGTCGGCGAGGTGATAAACGCCTTTGAAATCGCGGTAGCAACCGATCGGCCAGGTGATCGGCGCCGCCTTGATCTTCAAGACCGCTTCGATTTCGTCTAGCAGTTCGATCGGGTCGCGGATGTCACGGTCGAGTTTGTTGATGAAACTGACAATCGGCGTATCACGCAGACGGCAGACGTCCATCAGCGCGATGGTCCGAGGCTCTACACCCTTACCGCCGTCGAGGACCATCAAGGCAGAATCCACCGCCGTCAGGGTGCGGTAGGTATCTTCGGAGAAGTCTTCGTGGCCTGGGGTGTCGAGCAGGTTGATCATGTGATCGCGATACGGGAACTGCATGACCGACGTGGTAATCGAGATACCACGCTGCTTTTCCATTTCCATCCAGTCGGAGGTGGCATGGCGGTCGGATTTACGGGATTTCACCGTGCCAGCAATCGCAATCGCCTTGCCCATCAGCAAGAGCTTCTCGGTGATGGTGGTTTTACCGGCATCGGGGTGGGAAATAATGGCGAAAGTGCGGCGTTTCGCGACTTCGGCGGCCTGTTTGGTCATGGGAAATCGCCTGGCAGGTGATTCAAAAAAGGGCGGCGAGTATAGCGCAAACCGACCGTCACGGACCACCGTTCGCCTGTAGCAGCTGCCGAGCCTGCGAGGCTGTGGTGAGGGGATTTATCCCCGTTCGGCGGCGAAGCCGTCGTAATCCATTGGACGCAGTGTGGCTGGAAAAACAGGGGCCGCTTCGCAGCCCAACGGGGCGGTGCGACGTTTCGCTAAATCCCCTCGCCACAACTCGCAGGCTCGGCAACTGCTACATGTGCAATATGGGATGCGGGGTGGCTAAATGCTGTTAATTATGGAACCTTTTAAAAGGTGGAGGCGTCCACTCCCCTGTTACAGCTCTCGTAGCAGGGTTTGCAAAACCTGCAAGTTAGCCTGACGAGGCTGCGCTTATGGCTCGATCTCATGCGGTTTTATCAGTATGAGGAGCTGCTTCTCGCGAACGTTGATCAATCCCGGCAGCCAGGAATGGCATGCCCCACGGGACTGCGTTCGCCGACAAAGAAAAAAGGAGTCCGCCTGTGGCTATTCGCTATGGCAAGGGGCTGATAGGAGGTGCGGTTGTCGTCGCTCTCCTGGCCCTGCTGGTCCACTGGATTGGCATCAACACGATCGAACATTACCGCGACGATTTGTTGTTTTACCTGCAAGCCCATTTGATTCTCGTCCTCGCTTCCATGCTGGCCGCCCTCGTTGTGGGCATCCCCGCCGGTATCTTCCTCAGCCGCCCGACCATGGTGGGCCGCGCTGAACGCTTCATGCAGATCTTCAACATCGGCAACACCGTGCCGCCTCTTGCCGTACTGGCCATCGCCCTGGGGATCCTCGGCATCGGCAGCGGTCCTGCGATTTTCGCGCTGTTCCTCGCCTCGCTGTTGCCGATCGTGCGCAACACCTATGAAGGCCTGAAAAACGTCCAAGGTTCACTCAAGGAAGCGGCCGTCGGCATCGGCATGACCCCGACTCAGGTGCTGTGGCGGGTCGAACTGCCGAACGCCGTGCCGATCATCATCGGTGGCGTGCGCGTGGCGCTGGCGATCAACGTCGGCACCGCCCCGCTGGCGTTCCTGATCGGCGCCAACAGCCTGGGCAGCCTGATTTTCCCCGGCATCGCCCTGAACAATCAGCCGCAACTGCTGCTCGGCGCGGCCTGTACCGCCCTGCTGGCCTTGCTGCTCGACGGCCTGGTGACACTCGCCAGCCGCCTCTGGCTCGAACGTGGCCTACGCCCGTCTTAAGCCTCGGCAAAGGAATATTTATGAAAGCTTTCCACCTAAAAGGCATGACCTTAATAATGGGCTGCGCCCTGCTGTTCGCAGGATTTGCCCAAGCCGCTGAAAAACCGGTGATCCGCATCGGTGCCCGGGTGTTCACCGAACAAACCCTGCTGGCGGAAATCACTTCCCAATACCTGCGCACCAAGGGTTACGACACCCAGGTGACCGGCGGTCTGGGCAGCAACCTCGCCCGCAGCGCCCACGAAAGTGGTCAGCTGGATTTGATGTGGGAATACACCGGCGTGTCACTGGTGGCTTACAACCATGTCACCGAAAAACTCGACAGCGCCCAGTCCTACGCCAAGGTGAAAGAACTCGACGCGAAAAAAGGCCTGATCTGGCTGACCCCGTCGAAGTTCAGCAACACCTACGCCCTGGCCCTGCCGGAAAGCACCGCGAAGGCTTACCCGCAGATCAACACCATCAGCGAGCTGAACACGGTGATGCAGGCTGAAGCCAAGACTAATCACCTGGTGGCGCTGGACACCGAGTTCGCCAACCGTTCCGACGGTCTGGACGGCATGGTCGACCTCTACGGCATGAACCTGACCCGCAAAAACATCCGGCAGATGGATGCTGGTTTGGTCTACACCGCCCTGCGTAACGGCCAGGTGTTTGCCGGTCTGGTCTACACCACCGACGGTCGGTTGAACGCCTTCAAGCTCAAACTGCTGGAAGACGACAAGCACTACTTCCCGGACTACACCGCCGCGCCAGTGGTGCGTCAGGACTACCTCGACGCCCATCCAAAACTGGCGGAAGAAATAAAGCCGCTGGCTGAACTGTTCGACGACGCCACCATGCGCCAGCTCAATGCGCGGGTCGATGTCGATCACGAAAGCCCTTCATCCGTTGCCGCCGATTTCCTGCGCCAGCATCCAATCAACTAAGGAGGAAAAGCCATGGAATTTCTGAACGCCTTTTCCCATCTCGACTGGCCGCTGGTCCTGAACCTGACCTGGCAGCACATCACCCTGGTCGGCATCGCCGTGACCCTGGCGATTCTGGTCGGCGTGCCGCTGGGCATCCTGATGACCCGCTTCCCGACACTGGCCGGCCCGCTGCAAGCCAGCGCCACGGTGCTGTTAACCGTGCCGTCGATTGCGCTGTTTGGCCTGCTGCTGCCGTTCTACTCGAAATTCGGCCAGGGCCTCGGCCCGATGCCGGCGATCACGGCGGTGTTTTTGTACTCGTTGCTGCCGATCATGCGTAACACCTATTTGGCGCTGACCGGCGTCGAACCGGGCATTCGCGAAGCCGCACGCGGAATTGGCATGACCTTCGGCCAGCGCCTGCGCATGGTCGAACTGCCGATCGCAGTGCCGGTGATCCTCGCCGGCGTGCGCACCGCCGTGGTCATGAACATCGGTGTCATGACCATCGCCGCCACCATCGGTGCCGGTGGCCTCGGTGTACTCATTCTCGCTTCCATCAGCCGCAGCGACATGTCGATGCTGATCGTCGGCGCCGTGCTGGTCAGTCTCCTGGCCATCTTCGCCGACCTGCTTCTGCAATGGCTGCAACGCACGCTGACTCCAAAAGGACTGCTCAAATGATCGAACTTCAAAACCTCAGCAAGACCTTCCAAAGCAACGGCAAAGATGTGAAAGCCGTGGACTCGGTAAGCCTGACCGTCAATGAAGGCGAGATCTGTGTGTTCCTCGGGCCATCGGGCTGCGGCAAAAGCACCACGCTGAAAATGATCAACCGCCTGATCAAGCCGACCTCCGGCAAGATTTTGATCAACGGCGAAGACACCACCGACCTCGACGCCGTGACCCTGCGTCGCAACATCGGTTATGTGATCCAGCAGATCGGTCTGTTCCCGAACATGACCATCGAGGAAAACATCACCATCGTTCCGCGCCTGCTGGGCTGGGACAAACAGAAATGCCACGACCGCGCTCGTGAGTTGATGAGCATGATCAAGCTCGAACCCAAACAGTATCTGAATCGCTACCCCCGTGAATTGTCCGGTGGTCAGCAGCAGCGGATCGGCGTGATTCGTGCGCTGGCGGCGGATGCACCGCTGTTGCTGATGGACGAACCGTTTGGCGCGGTCGACCCGATCAACCGCGAGATGATCCAGAACGAGTTCTTCGAAATGCAGCGCGCGCTGAACAAGACCGTGATTATGGTCAGCCACGACATCGACGAAGCCATCAAGCTGGGCGACAAGATTGCGATCTTCCGCGCCGGCAAGCTGCTGCAGATCGATCATCCGGACACGCTGCTGGCGCATCCGGCGGACGACTTTGTCAGCAACTTCGTCGGTCAGGACAGCACCCTCAAGCGTCTGTTGCTGGTGAAAGCCGAAGATGCGGCGGACAACGCACCGTCGGTGAGCCCGGAAACGCCAGTGGCTGAAGCCCTGGAGTTGATGGACGAACTGGACCGTCGTTATGTGGTGGTCACCGATGGTGAGAACAAGGCGCTGGGTTATGTACGACGCCGCGACTTGCACCGTCAGACCGGAACTTGTACGCAATACCTGCGCGAATTCAACGCCACCGCAGCGTACGACGAACATTTGCGCATCCTGCTGTCGCGCATGTACGAGTTCAACCGCTCGTGGTTGCCGGTGATGGATGCCGAGCGAGTGTTCCTGGGGGAAGTGACTCAGGAATCGATTGCCGAGTATCTGAGTTCCGGCAAGTCCCGTGGCGGCAAGACCAGTATTGTTTCGCCTGCTGAAGTAGCGGAGCAGGCAGCCACCGCCTGACGCCCTCACGACAGTCGGAGCGCGGGTTATCAAGCCCGCGCCCGGCTGCACTTTTATTAAGTCCAATCCCTCATCTATTAAGTCCAACCCCTCGTCGCAATACCGGCACGAAGGTCAGCGTGGATTGCAATCCATGTTTACGGCATCTTCATGAGACACATAGGGACGCGCCGGCTCCAGATTCCAGGTGGCTTTGTCCTGAGCGATCTTCGGATTGGCCACATGGCAGGAGAACTGCCGCCGCATGCTGCCGCCGTCATGCCCCCAATTCCAGTTATTGTTATTGGCCGCAAGGTTGAACAATTCCGCATAGGCGACATTGGTTTTGTCCGGCCCGATGGTTCTACCGCAAGCCGTCGGTGTCTCCATCAGGGAGGCAATGGTTTTATTCATATCAGGCTCGAAGTACTTTTCATTCCACTCGGCTTTCTCGATGTACTTGTCGCATGACCCTTTGTCTGCGTCCCCGGGTGGAATCCCTTGATCGCTTGTGTTGTAGGTAAACGTAGCGTCCTGCGTTGTGGTTTTAGGAAGCTTGAGGGCAATAACGGGTATCCAATCGCCTTTGCCGGTTTTCGCCAGCGTAGCGTCGTACCAATCCTTCTGATCGCTTTGAGCGAGTTTCAGACCGGAAGACGCGGTGTAAATAAAGCCCAGTATTGGAAGTTTCGGGTGCAGATCCTGTTCCCAAGTCCCTAGGCGCAATTCGGTCTGCGTCTGCATCGACTCGTCTTTTATTAGCTCTCGTGCCTTTATAAACTGATAAAAAGCATCTCCTTTATTGAAACTGCCACGATCATCCATTACAAAGCCACATTGCTTTTGATGATTACTTTTTACGCGACGATAATCCTTAAACCAGTCGGCAGCTGTGGTAATCCCGGCGTCCTGGCAAGTTCTTTCTTTTTCCGCTGTATTTGAATTGTCGGCGCATCCCTGGTCTGTTCTGTAATCAGTCCAGGCATCAGTGGGAAAGGCGCATTTCACGTCAACCTTAACTTCCTCCCTGGATAAAAAATCATTCGGCTTTAAAACAAAACCATTACTCTTCAGCAACCCAAGATCTTGGTACTCGGCATCCTTCCTTAGATAAGAAACAGAAACACCGCCAGTTTTTACTGATGCCGGGCTGGGATTCCACACATGGAATCCCTTCCCGCTGTCGGTTCCCCTGAGCATCAACCCGGAGCAATTTGAGGCAAGCCTGCCGTTACCGCAATCCCTCGGGGTGAAGTTGTAGTAATACGTCATCAACGTCGCCACATCATTACCGGCACTTGCCTGTAACCAAGGCGAACTTGATGCGCACAGTAAACACACGACAGCCTTCAGCAGCGTCCTAGCCGAATGAGTAGACATGAACTATTCCTCAATGATATTTCAGTCGACGAGCAACGGCTTATTCGCAGACAAACTTACGCCCGCAAACAAATACTTGCTCGCCAGAGATAACCCCTCAGAAAATCTGATTTAATTCTTGAAAGCCACTCACCACTCAAGAGCAACTTTCAAACTCAGTATTTATTAATATGCGCCGCCTGACCACTGTCAGAAATAACAGGTTAAAACTGCAAACCAAGATCTTATTGAAATAAAAGTTAAAACACTTATAGCCAAACTAAACATTCATTTTTGGTGGATGGAGATTGGAACGCTTCTGTCATCGCCCGTGGAGCGGATCCACCTCAAAAAATCCGCATCTCGGGAACATCACACTGTCACGCAGGTCGGTTACACAGGTGACTGACGCGCACCGCACGACGGATGTGTGCAAAAACGCGACATTTTTTGTTGATCTCAAGCCCCTCACGCCCTAAAGTTCGCGCCGAACGTCCATGCTGGAAACGATCCATCCGGCTCAAGTACTGACGACGAGACAGCAAGGCCAAGGGAAAGCACCGCCTCCCATGGCCTTTTTGCTTTCGGCGACATGCCTTGGGAAGTAGGCGAACCAAAGTGGGGATACGGAGGACGTTCATTTGCGCCCATTTATTTTTTTGTTTGCCCTGTAGGAGCCCCAAGCATGTCGATCAACGTCGAAGACTATTTCGCGCGCGATACCTTCAACAAAATGAAGGCCTTCGCCGACAAACAGGAAACCCCGTTCGTGGTGATCGACACCGCGATGATCAGCCAGGCCTATGACGACCTGCGCGCCGGTTTCGAATTCGCCAAGGTCTACTACGCGGTCAAGGCCAACCCGGCCGTCGAAATCATCGACCTGCTCAAAGAGAAAGGCTCGAACTTCGACATCGCTTCGATCTATGAACTCGACAAAGTGATGAACCAGGGCGTCGGCCCGGATCGCATCAGCTACGGCAACACCATCAAGAAATCCAAAGACATTCGCTACTTCTACGAGAAGGGCGTGCGTCTGTTTGCCACCGACTCCGAAGCCGACCTGCGCAACATCGCCAAGGCTGCACCGGGTTCGAAAGTCTACGTGCGCATCCTCACCGAAGGCTCGACCACCGCTGACTGGCCTTTGTCGCGCAAATTCGGCTGCCAGACCGATATGGCCATGGACCTGCTGATCCTCGCTCGTGACCTGGGCCTGGTGCCGTACGGCATCTCGTTCCACGTCGGTTCGCAACAGCGCGACATCAGCGTCTGGGATGCGGCTATTGCCAAGGTCAAAGTGATCTTCGAGCGCCTGAAAGAAGAAGATGGCATTCACCTGAAGCTGATCAACATGGGCGGTGGCTTCCCGGCGAACTACATCACCCGCACCAACAGCCTGGAAACCTACGCTGAAGAAATCATTCGCTTCCTCAAGGAAGACTTCGGTGATGACTTGCCGGAAATCATTCTGGAACCGGGCCGTTCGTTGATTGCCAACGCCGGCATCCTGGTCAGCGAAGTGGTGCTGGTTGCGCGTAAATCCCGTACCGCCGTTGAGCGATGGGTGTACACGGATGTGGGCAAGTTCTCCGGCCTGATCGAAACCATGGACGAAGCCATCAAGTTCCCGATCTGGACCGAGAAGAAAGGCGAAGTGGAAGAAGTGGTCATCGCCGGCCCGACCTGCGACAGCGCCGACATCATGTACGAAAACTACAAGTACGGTTTGCCGCTGAACCTGGCGATCGGTGATCGTTTGTACTGGTTGTCGACCGGTGCTTACACCACCAGTTACAGCGCGGTGGAATTCAATGGCTTCCCGCCGTTGAAATCGTTTTACGTGTAAAACGCTGCACACAGAAATCAAAAAGCCCATGACGTGTCATGGGCTTTTTTGTGTCCGGTGTGATCGTTCCCACGCTCTGCGTGGGAATGCCTCAATGGACGCTCCGCGTCCGCTTCGGCAGGGACGCGGAGCGTCCCGGGCTGCACTCCCACGCAGAGCGTGGGAACGATCATCCGAGAGTGATCTCCCGAACACGCTGTTGATACTCAGTGGTCAGCCCGTGAATTCTTGGATCGGTCGACGTCGATAAGGTCTGACTCGCCACCCGCAGGAAATTCAGATTCCCACCGTCCAAGGCCTTGCGCAACCAGCCCAGCGCCTCGTCGATCTTGCCTTCATCCGCCAGCACAGCGGCATAACTGAACTGCCCCCGAAAATCCCCGCCGACCGCCGAGCGTCGATACCAGTCACGCGCAGTTTGCGGATCTGCCGGACACACCCGCCCTTCTTCCAGATATCGCCCAAGCAGGTTCATCGACTTCGCATGACCCAGCTCAGCCGCATGGCGATACAGGTTCAACGCTTGCAACTGATCCTCAGTCACCCCGCGTCCGGTCGCCAGCAGATTGGCGTAGTTGTACATCGCCCAATCCAGTCCGGCGTCTGCCGCGATTCGATAATGCTGCGCGGCAACCGAAGCATCCGCCACACACCCCCAGCCATGTTCAAGACAACGACCGAGCATGTTGCGCGCCATCAAGTGCCCACCCTGAGCCGCAATCGCGAACCAGCGCAGTGCCAGCGCCTGATCCATCGCGATGCCCTGCCCGTCCAGCAGAATCTGCCCGAGCAAGGCCTGAGCGTCGAGCACGCCTTCGCGGGCAGCGATCAGAATCGCCTGGGCTGCACGCGCAGGGCTTTCCTCCAGCATGGCTTTAAGCGAATCGCCGTCGAGGACTTCCTCGCGGCGCAATTGAAAACTCATACGTCTACCCAGCGACGCAACAGGTTGTGATACGTGCCCGTGAGACGGACCAGCGACGGGTGATCAGGCATGTCCTGAGTCAGTTGCTGGATCGCCCCGTCCATCTCGAACAGTAATGCGCGCTGACTGTCTTCGCGCACCAGGCTCTGGGTCCAGAAGAACGACGCATAGCGGGTGCCGCGAGTGACGGCGTTGACCTTGTGCAGGCTGGTGCCGGGATACAGGACCATATCGCCGGCCGGCAACTTCACGCGCTGGGTGCCGAAGGTGTCCTGGATTTCCAGTTCACCGCCGTCATAGTCCTCCGGTTCGCTGAAGAACAGCGTCGCCGACAGATCGGTACGGACCCGCTCGATAGCGCCCTTGGGCTGGCGCACAGCATTGTCGATATGAAAATCGAAACAGCCGCCCGCCGTGTAACAGTTCAGCAACGGAGGAAAGACTTTGTGCGGTAACGCCGCAGACATGAACAGCGGATTTTTCCACAGCCGCTCCAGCATGGCCGCGCCCACTTCCTTCGCCAGCGGATGACCTTCGGGCAGCTGCAGGTTGTGCTTGGCTTTGGCCGACTGGTAGCCGGCGGTGAGTTTGCCATCGGCCCAATCCGCCTGCTCCAGCGCCTCGCGGATGCGCTGCACTTCTTCTTTCGCGAACACGCCGGGAATGTGCAGCAGCATCGGATGACACCTGAAGTCAAAGAGGCGGCAATGGTATTGATTCTTATTGACTGTGTAAAACCCCCACGACGAACGAATCATCAAAAACCGTAAGGTTAAATTGTAAAGAATGTAAATTCCTCGCGAATAGTAACGTTTCGCAATTGATACAAATACGCGTCTACCCTATATTCCGCGGCCTCAAATCCTTGGGGAGGGGAATTCACATGTCACGCCAACACTCACATTTACCGATCAGTTCACCGCGTTTGCTCGCGTCTGCAATTGGCGTGGCGATCACTGCCAGCTCTGCCGGCCACATGGTTTTCGCGGCCGAAAAGGCCGACGAAAAAGCGCCGGGCAATGCGATCTCCCTGGGGGCGACCTCCATCACTGGCGAAGCCCAGGATGCGACTTCCTACAACGTTGAAAAAGCCTCCTCGCCCAAGTACACCGCACCGCTGGTGGACACACCGCGTTCGGTCACCGTCATCCCGCAGCAGGTGCTCAAGGACACCGGCGCCCTCAATATGCAGGATGCGCTGCGCACCGTTCCAGGCATCACCTTCGGTGCCGGTGAAGGTGGCAACCCACAAGGCGATCGTCCGTTCATTCGTGGTTTCGACGCTCAGGGCGATACCTATCTGGACGGCGTGCGTGACACCGGTTCGCAGAGCCGCGAGATCTTCGCCGTAGAATCCATCGAAGTCAGCAAAGGGCCGAACTCGGCCATTGGCGGCCGTGGCGCTGCGGGCGGCAGCATTAACCTGGTGAGCAAAAAGGCTCATTTGGGTGACTCGTTTGACGGTGGTTTTACCTGGGGTTCGGACCAGACCCAGCGTTACACCCTGGACGGCAACTACCAGTTCACCGACACAGCCGCTGGCCGACTGAACCTGATGAGCCACGAAAGCAACGTCGCCGGCCGTGACAGCGTCGATTACGACCGCTGGGGCATCGCACCGTCGCTGGCGTTCGGCCTGGGCACTGACACCCGGGTCAACCTCGATTACTACCACCTGGAAAGCAACGACACGCCGGACTCGGGCATTCCGTACACCATCCCTGTCGCAGGTTCCGCCGCCCGCACCAAGTCGAACCCGGACAAGCCGTTCGCCGGTGGCGATCACAGCAACTTCTACGGTCTGGACGATCGTGACTTCCGCAAAGGCCGCACCGACACGGCAACCTTCGCCATCGAGCACGACCTGAGCGATGCGCTGACCGTCAAGAACACCCTGCGCCACGGCAGCAGCATGCAGGATTACATCCTGACCCAGCCGGACGACAGCAAAGGCAACGTCAATAACGGCAGCGTCTGGCGCCGGGCCAACACCCGCGTCAGCAACACCGAGACCACCACCAACCAGACCGACCTGTTTGGTGACGTCTACATCGCCGGCTTCAAGAACAGCTTCGCCACCGGCATCGAGTTGAGCCGCGAGGAAAGCCAGAAGTCCTCGTACAACGTCAACGTCGATACCACCCCGAGAACGGCGGCAGCGACCACCAACTGCTCACCGGCATTGATCGGTGCGCCAAGTGGCTACAACTGCACCTCGCTGGCCAACCCGAACCCGAACGATCCGTGGAACGGTGCGATCTCGCGTAACTACGCCGGCACTGATACCCAGTCCGATACCTATGCATTGTATGTGTTCGACACCCTGGAATTGTCCGAGCAATGGCTGGTGAACATGGGCCTGCGTTACGACCACTTCGACACGAAATACAAAACCTACAACGCGTCCAGCGTGACCACGTCCAAAGGGGATGACGTCAGCGAGTTCGTGACCGGCCAGTTCGGCGTGGTCTACAAACCGGCCGAAAACGGCAGCATCTATGCGTCTTACGCAACGTCCGCCACGCCACCGGGCAACACCCTGGGCGAAGGCCAGGAAGGCAACCCGTTGGGCGGCACTCCGGATCGCAACGGCAATCTGTTGAGCAGCGACATGGAGCCGGAAACCACCAAGAACTACGAAATCGGCACCAAGTGGGACTTGCTGAACGATCGCCTGTCCCTGACCGCCGATATCTTCCGCACCGAGAAAGACAACGCCCGGGTTCAGGTCGACACCACGTCCTATGAAAACGCTGGCAAAACCCGCGTTCAAGGTATCGAACTGTCGGCCAGCGGCAAGATCACCGAAAAATGGCAGGTCTTCGCCGGTTACGCCTACATGGACAGCGAGCAGATCGACGGAGGTGCGTTGGGCGCAGTCAACGATGGCAACGAACTGCCTAACACCCCAAAAAACAGTGCCAGCCTTTGGACGACCTATCAGGTCACGCCGAAGCTGACCATCGGTGGCGGTGCGTTCTATGTTGATGACGTATTCGGCAGCGTGGCCAACACCACCATGGTCGATTCCTACGTTCGTTACGACGCAATGGCTGCCTACAAGTTGAGCAAAAACGTCGACCTGCAACTGAACGTGCAGAACCTGACCGACGAAACTTACTACGACAAAGCCTTCTCGACCCACTTCGCCAACCAGGCGGCGGGCCGCACGGCATTGCTGAGCACCAACTTCCATTTCTGATTACCAGCCACACCGCTCCCACATGGAAAGTGGTGAAGGCTGAAATCAGAGTCCGGCCCCGTTCATCCACATGAACGGGGCTTTTGTGCGTAAAAAAGAATGTTTCTCAGCAACCCACGGCATAATGCGCGCCGTGATGATTATTTCGAACGAACAAGGCGAGCGACGTGTTGAAGAAAACCCTGTTCCAGTTGCACTGGTTTTTCGGCATCAGTGCCGGGCTGGTCCTGGCCCTGATGGGCATCACCGGGGCGATGGTATCGTTTGAGGATGAAATCCTCAGCGTGCTCAATCCGTCCGTGCTGCAGGTCGAGAAGCAGGTTGCCGGCGTCCTGCCGCCCGCCGAACTGGTGGAAAAAATCGAGGGCGCCTCCGGCAAAAAAGTCGCGATGCTCTGGGTCGATACCGACAGCGGCAACGCCGCGCGGGTGAGTTTCACGCCGCCACCGGGCGAACGCCGTGGCGAGATGCGCTACTTCGATCCGTACACCGCCGAGTTCATGGGTGAGGCCACCGGCCAGGATTTCTTCGGCCTGATGCTGCGACTGCACCGCTTCCTCGCCATGGGCGATACCGGTCGGCAAATCACCGGGGCGTGCACGTTGATCCTGGTGTTTTTCTGCCTGTCCGGCCTGTACCTGCGCTGGCCGCGCCAATGGAAAAACTGGCGCGCATGGCTGACCCTCGACTGGAAGAAAAAGGGCCGCAGCTTCAACTGGGACCTGCACTCCGTGGCCGGCACCTGGTGCCTGGTGTTTTACCTCCTGTCAGCGCTGACCGGGTTGTCCTGGTCCTATGAGTGGTACAACAAGGGCCTGACCCAGTTGCTTTCTGACGCACCGCAAAACGAGCGCGTTCGCAGCGGTCGTGGCCCTGCACCGAGCGGCCCGGCGCCCACCGCCGATTACGCCGCCATGTGGAGCAGCATTTACAGCGCCGCAGGTCCGGCACTCAGCGCCTACAACATCCGCATGCCACCCGTGGCCGGCCAACCGGCGACTGTTTTCTACCTGTTGAACACCTCGCCCCATGACCGTGCGCTGAACCAGATCACCCTCGACCCGGCCACCGGCCTCGTCAAACGGCATGACCGTTACAGCGACAAGAGCCTCAAGGCGCAGCTGCTGACCAGCATCTATGCGCTGCACGTCGGCAGTTACTTCGGCATCGTCGGGCGGATCATCCTGACCATTACCGCGCTGACCATGCCGCTGTTCTTCGTCACTGGCTGGTTGTTGTATCTGGATCGCCGCCGCAAGAAAAAGCAGATCAGGGACGCCCGCAAAGACTTCGCGCAAACGGGCAACAATGCGCCCGCCTGGTTGATCGGCTTCGCCAGCCAGAGCGGCTTTGCCGAGCAACTGGCGTGGCAGACCGCCGGGCAATTGCAGGCGGCCGGCCTGCCGGTGAAGGTTCAGCCACTGGCGAATGTCAGCGAACAGGATTTGCGTGAATCCAGCAACGCGTTGTTCGTGGTCAGCACCTTCGGCGACGGCGAAGCGCCGGACAGCGCCCGGGTTTTCGAGCGCAAGGTTCTGGGCCGGGCGTCGAGCCTGGAGAGCCTGAACTACGCGGTCCTGGGTCTCGGTGATCGTCAGTATCAACACTTCTGCGGTTTCGCCCGACGCTTGCACACCTGGCTCGGCGAGCATGGCGGCACGACCTTGTTCGCCCCGGTGGAAGTCGACAGCGGCGACCCTTACGCCTTGCGTCACTGGCAGCAACAACTCGGCCTGTTGACCGGGCAAGCACCGGTCGACACCTGGCAAGCACCGAGCTTCGACAACTGGACGCTGACCCGCCGCGAGTTGATGAACCCGGACAGCAGCGGCTCACCGGTGTACTTGCTGGGCCTCACCGCCCCGACAACCAGCAGCTGGCTGGCCGGGGATCTAGTGGAAGTCCTGCCACGCAATTGCCCGTGGGCGATCGAGCATTTCCTTGATGGCCTGGGCATTGAAGGCCGGGCGATGGTGACCTTCGATGGCCTGTCGCAACCGCTGGAGCAAGCCCTCGCCAGTCGCCAACTGCCCGAGAACAGAGCGCATCTGGTCGGCCTGCACGCGCAAGCGCTGGTCGACGCCCTGGTGCCATTAGCCATGCGCGAATACTCCATCGCCTCGATCGCCGCCGACGGCATGCTGGAGCTGATCGTGCGTCAGGAACTGCACCCCGACGGCAGCCTCGGCATCGGCTCCGGCTGGCTGACCGAACACGCGCCGGTAGGCGGCACTATCAGCCTGCGGGTGCGGCGTAACAGTGGTTTCCACCTGCCGACCGAGCCTGTACCGATGATCCTGCTGGGCAATGGCACCGGGCTCGCCGGGCTGCGCAGTTTGCTCAAGGCGCGCATTGCCGATGGGCAGCAACGGCAATGGCTGCTGTTCGGCGAGCGTAATCGGGAATTCGACTACCTGTGTCGCGATGAGCTTGAGGAGTGGCTGACGTCAGGCGACCTGGAGCGACTGGATCTGGCGTTCTCGCGGGATCAGGCCGAGAAGGTTTATGTGCAGGATCGACTGCGCGAGTCTGCCGGCGAGCTGAAGAAATGGCTGGCTGATGGCGCCGTCATCTACATCTGCGGCAGCTTGCAGGGAATGGCTTCAGGGGTGGATCACGTGCTCAACGAAGTGCTCGGGATTGAAGAAGTCGACCGCCTGATCGAACAGGGTCGCTACCGCCGCGACGTCTATTGACGCAACTTTGATCGTTCCCACGCTCTGCGTGGGAATGCAGCCGGGGACGCTCTGCGTCCCTTACAGAGCCGAACGCGGAGCGTCCGTTGAGGCATTCCCACGCAGAGCGTGGGAACGATCAAACAGGAATCTGGTGTCTGCTCGCGACTTTTTTCAGGTTGGCTGCAGCTTCTGCTCAAACACCGCCACCCCATCCAGATCCCGCAACACCACACTCATCTCCCCCGTCTGCCCATCGATATTCACCTCGCCAAAAAACTGAAACCCGGCAAACGGCGAGGTGTTCTGAGCCGGCGGTGCCTTCTCGAAAACCACCTCGGGCCCGAACGTCTTATCCAGCGGATTAGGCCCGTAGCTCCCGGCATTCAACGGCCCGGCCACAAACTCCCAGAACGGTTCGAAGTCCTGAAACGCGGCGCGATCCGGGTGGTAATGATGCGCGGCGCAGTAATGCACATCCGCCGTCAGGAACACGTAATTGCGCACCTGCTGGGCACGCAGAAAACCCAACAATTCAGCGATTTCCAGTTCACGTCCCTGGGCCGGTCCGGGATCACCGTTAGCCACCGCTTCCCAACGCGCCACACCCGGGCTGACTTCACCGTCGGGGACGCCGAGGCCGATCGGCATGTCGGCGGCGATGACCTTCCATTGGGCACTGGAAGCTTTCAGCGAAGCCTTGAGCCAGTCGAGTTGCTCTCGACCGAGAAAGGGTTTGGCAGCGCCGAGGTTGTCGTCATTGGCTTCGCGATAGCTGCGCATGTCCAGCACGAACACATCCAGCATCGGCCCATAACCGAGCTGGCGATAAATCCGCCCGCCACCATCGGCGCTCTGTAAACGCATGGGCGCATATTCGAGCCAGGCTTGGCGGGCGCGGCCCACCAGGCTGTGGATATCTTTGCTTTTGTAGCGATCATCGAGTTGCTTGCCCGGCGACCAATTGTTGACCACTTCGTGGTCGTCCCACTGCCAGATCTGCGGGACTTCGGCGTTGAAGCGACGGACGTTTTCATCCATCAGGTTGTAGCGGTAGTTGCCGCGATAATCGTCCAGTGTCTCGGCGACTTTGCTCTTGGCTTCGCTGGTGATATTGCGCCACACCCGGCCGCTTTCGGTGGTCAGTTGCGCCGGCACCGGGCCGTCGGCGTAGATGGTGTCGCCGCTGTGGATAAAGAAGTCCGGCAGGCGCAGACGCATGGCTTCGTAGATGCGCATGCCGCCAATATCCGGGTTGATGCCGAAGCCCTGGCCGACGGTGTCGCCGCTCCAGACGAAACGCAGGTCGCGCCGGCTTTGCGGCACGCTGCGCAAGTGGCCGAACCAGGGCTCACTGGCCACGCCGCTTTGGGCGTCTTCGAAATAAACGCGGTAGAAAATCGCTTGATCGGCGGGCAGGCCGGTGAGTTCGACCCGCGCGGTGAAGTCAGTGCGCGCATCAGCCAATGGCGAGACAAATCGACGAGGGTTGCCGAACAGGCTGCGGGTGTCCCATTCCACTACCATCCGCGCCGGTCGGTCACTGCGGCTCCAGATCATCGCCCGGTCGCCCGCTAAATCGCCGGACTGCACGCCATCGGTAAGTTGCGGACGGTCCTTGACCGAGGCGATGACGGCCGGCGCCAGCCCTGGAAGCAAAAGCCCGGCACCGACCGCTTGCATGACACGACGGCGGCCGAGGTCGAATTCGCTCATGGTGTTCTCCCTGAAAAGGAAAACTAAAGCACGTGTGCATGAAACCGGTGTGACACCAAAATATGCCAACACCACAGATCCCCTGTGGGAGTGAGCCTGCTCGCGATTGCGGTGTGCCAGACAACATCATTGTTGACTGATAAACCGTCATCGCGAGCAGGCTCGCTCCCACAGGTTTTGTGGTGTGTCAGGCCTTGGCGGGTTCTAGTGCCATCTCAACACCTTCAGGCCGCTTGAGCAGCGCATACGCCACCGCCGTCAGCAAACTCCCGGCCACAATCGCCAACAAATAAAGCAGCGCATGGTTGATCGCATTCGGAATCGCCAACACAAACAACCCACCGTGCGGCGCCATCAGTTTGCAGCCGAAATACATCGACAACGCACCGGTCAGCGCGCCCCCGGCAATGCTCGCCGGAATCACCCGCAACGGGTCTTTGGCGGCAAACGGAATCGCCCCTTCAGAGATGAAACACAGCCCCAACACCAGCGCCGCTTTACCGGCCTCGCGCTCGGTCTGGGCAAACTTGCGGCGTGCGATAAACGTGGCGATCCCCAAGCCAATCGGCGGCACCATGCCGGCGGCCATGGTCGCGGCCATCGGTGCATAACTTTGCGAGGCCAGCAGCCCGACCGAGAACGCATACGCGGCTTTGTTGATCGGCCCGCCAAGGTCGACGCACATCATCCCGCCGAGCAGCACGCCGAGCAGAATCGCGTTGGTGGTGCCCATGCTGTCAAGGAAATGCGTGAGCCCTTCGAGCATCCCCGCCACCGGTTTGCCGACGATGTAAATCATCACCAGGCCAGTGAACAGGCTCGCCAGCAACGGGATGATCAGGATCGGTTTCAGCGCTTCAAGACTTTGCGGCAGACGCGCATAACGATTGATCGCCTGCGCCGCATAACCGGCGATGAAACCGGCAATGATCCCGCCGATGAAGCCGGCGCCCAGGGTGCTCGCCAGCAGGCCACCGATCATCCCCGGCGCCAGGCCCGGACGATCGGCGATCGAGTAGGCGATGTAACCCGCCAGCAACGGCACCATCAACTTGAACGCGGTCTCGCCACCGATCTGCATCAGGGCGGCAGCGAGTGTGCCTTCCTCCTTGAACGCGGTGATGCCAAACACGAACGACAACGCAATCATCAGACCGCCCGCCACCACCATCGGCAGCATGAACGACACACCCGTCAGCAGGTGTTTATAGACGCCGGTCTTCTCTTGTTTGGTCGGGCCTTTGGTGCCGGTCGATGCGGTTTCCTGTTTGCCTTCGGCCAGCGCTTTATTCAGCGTCGCCTCGGCTTGCTTGAGGGCAATGCCAGTACCGCAACGGTAGATTTTCTTGCCGGCAAAACGCTCGGTGGCAACTTCGATATCGCAAGCCAGCAGCACCACGTCGGCGTCGGCAATCGCTGCGGCGCTGAGAGGGTTGCGCGCACCGACCGAGCCCTGGGTTTCCACTTGCAGGTCGTAGCCCAGGCGCTTGGCCGCTTGCTGCAGGGCTTCGGCAGCCATGAACGTGTGAGCGACACCGGTTGGACACGCCGTGATCGAGACCAGACGTGGCGCGTTTTGAACGGTGGCAGCAGGTTGCGCGACCGCTTCGGGCGCGACATACACCTGAGCGTCTTCAACACCGCGTCGCAGCACCGCTTCGACATCCTGCAACGCCTGGGCCGGCGTGCTCTGGAAGACGCGTTTGCCAACAAACCGTGACATATCCACCGGTGTACTGGTGACCAGCAACACCCACTCGGCGGCGTCAATCGTGGCCGCCGACAGCTGACGTTCCGGATGCGCGGCATCCACCACTTCGACGCTGGTGCTCCAGCCCTGACGCTGGGCCGCTGCCTCGAGCAAACGGGCGCACAGCACACTGGTGACCATGCCGTTCGGGCAGGCCGTAACAATGGCTAACTTCATGACAAACCCTCTTATTGTTCTGTCAGGGTGCGGATGCGCACGCCCTGTTCGAGCCGCGCCAACTGCGCGACATCGCCAATTCCGAAACCGATCTGCGTGACCGCCATCGCGGCAATCGCCGTGGCGGTACGCAAGGTCTGTTCAGGCGTGTCGGCGCTGAGCAAACCGTGGAGCATGCCGGCCAGTAACGAATCGCCCGCGCCCACCGTGCTGACGACGCTGACCTTGGGCGGCGTGGCGTGCATCGCCGCGCCGAGACTGAACCAGTTCACGCCATCGGCACCATGGGAGATCACCACGTGCTCGATGCCTTGAGCGTGCAAGCGGCTCGCCGCTTCAGCTTGTGCCGCCACCGATATCACCTCGCAGCCCAGCGCGTCGGCCAGCTCTTCGGTGTTCGGCTTGATCAGCCACGGGCCGGCCTTGAGTGCAGCACGCAAGGCTTCACCGCTGGTGTCGAGGGCAACGTTCAGACCGAGGTTTTTCAAACGCTCAATCAACGCCTGTAACCACTGCGGACTGATCCCTTGCGGCAGGCTACCGGCCACGACGACCGCGTCATGACCCGGTGCAATCTGTTCAAGTCGATCCAGCAACGCCTGCTGCGCGGCCTCATTGACCATCGGTCCTGGCCCGTTGATGTCGGTGATGCGCCCATCGTTTTCCGCCAGTTTGATGTTGCTGCGCGTCTCACCGGGCACCCGGATGAACGCATCGACAAACCCACGTTTGGCGAACAGGGTCTCGAACGCTTGAAGGTTGTCCTCACCGAGGAAACCGCTGACCGTCAGCTGATGCCCGAGGTCGGCCAGCACCTGCGCCACGTTCACGCCTTTACCCGCGGCGTGGGTGTGCATCTCGTCGCTGCGGTTGACTTGGCCGGGCTCGAGACGCGGCAACTGCACCGTCAAATCCAGCGCCGGGTTGAGCGTCAGGGTAAGGATCTTGGCCATTACAGGGCCTCCACTAATGCGCGTACTTCATTGGCGCTGCCCACGGCCAGGGCCTGTTGGGCGAGAATTCTGGTCTGGCTCAGGCTGAGTTCGCGGATGCGCGCCTTGACCTCGGCAATGCTGCGGCCCGACACGCTCAACTCATCCACGCCGAGGCCGACCAGCACCGGTACTGCCAGCGGATCGGCCGCCAGCTCACCGCACACGCCGACCCACTTGCCGTTGGCATGGGCCGCACGCACGGTGATGTCGATCAGTTGCAGCACCGCCGGGTGCAAGCCGTCAGCCTGGGCCGACAACGTCGGATGACCGCGGTCGATGGCCAGGGTGTATTGGGTCAGGTCATTGGTGCCGACGCTGAAGAAGTCGACTTCCTTGGCCAGCACTGGCGCCAGCAAGGCCGCCGATGGCACTTCGATCATGATCCCCAGTTGCAGGTCGGCGACGGGGATTTCCAGACGCAGGCGTTCGGTCATGTCCCGTGCCTGGCGCCACTCATCAACGCTGCCGACCATCGGGAACATGATCCGCAACGGGCGGTTGTCCGCCGCACGGAGCAAGGCGCGCAATTGCGCTTCCATGATCTGCGGACGTTGCAAGGTCAAGCGAATGCCACGCACGCCGAGGAACGGGTTTTCTTCTTTCGCAATCGGCCAGTACGGCAGCGGTTTATCGCCACCGACATCGAGAGTACGAACGACCAAGGGACGACCAGCCAGGCCATCGAGGACGCGGCGGTATTCGACTTCCTGGGTCGCCTCGTCCGGCGCCTGAGAATGGGCCATGAAAATCAGTTCGGTGCGCAGCAAACCAATGCCTTCGGCACCCTGCTCCACCGCGCTGGTCACGCCGGCACTTTCGCCGATGTTGGCGAACACTTCGACCGCGTGGCCGTCGGTGGTCAGCGCCGGTTGATGGCGTTTTTCGGCGGCGGCTTTCAGGCGTTGTTCGCGGGTGTCGCGTTCTTCGGTGGCGCGCTGCAAGGTCGCCGCGTCGGCGTCCACGTGCAGACGACCGCGCTGGCCGTCAATCAGCAACGGCGTGCCCGGCGCCAGCAGCAACACCGCCGCACCGGCGCCGACCAAGGCCGGAATGCCCAGCGCCCGGGCGACAATCGCGCTGTGAGCGGTCGCGCCGCCACGGGCCGTGAGAATACCGGCCACGCGGGTCGGATCGAGACGGGCGACGTCGGACGGGCCGACTTCGTCCATCACCAGAATGTACGGCTGGTCAGGCTCACTCGGGGTTTCGACGCCGCTGAGCTGCGCCAGCACCCGACGGCCGATGTCACGCAAGTCGGCAGCCCGTTCGGCGAGCAAGGCGTCCTGCAACGATTCCTGCTGTTTGGCCGCCGCTTCGATCACCGCCATCCATGCCGCTTCGGCGCTTTCGCCTTGCTTGAGGCGGGTGTCAACTTCATCGGTCAGTTCCGGGTCGTCGAGCATTTCCTGGTGGGTGATGAAAATCTCGCGAATAGCCTTGGATTTGCTGCGTTCAATCAGGCCTTCGATGTCACGGCGCACGTGAGCCAATGCCTGCTTGAGACGCTCGCGCTCGATGGCGGCGGACTCGCCACGCAACGGGTAATCGATGGTTTGCAGCACTTGAATGTGCGCCGGGCCAATGGCGATGCCCGGTGCAGCGGCAATCGCCTGGACCAGGCTGCCGGACGCTGGCGCAAGGAGCACTTCGGCCACGTCGGCAAACACTTCGCGCTGCTGGCTCACGGCGGGCAACGGCTCGACTTCCTCACCGAGGCCTTCTTCGATGGCCGCCAGCAAGGCCGGCAACGCGTCGGCAGCGATGCTCGGTTCGGCGACGAATTCCAACACCTGACCGCGCCGGGCGCCGAGGCTGAGCAGTTTGCTCAAGCTCTTCACCGACACGGCACTGTCCTGGCCATCGACGATGCGCACGCGGATTTCGCCTTCAAAACTTTTCGCCAACTGCGCGAGGATCTTCGCCGGGCGAGCATGCAAACCGTGGGCGTTGGCCAGTGCAATGCGCGCGCTCGGCCAATCCGCCGGCAGTTCACCGCCCAGCACTTCGAGGACTTTACGGCTGCTGGTGGCGCGGCCCAATTCGTGGCCACGGCCTTCGATCAGCAACGCACAAAGACGTTCGAGCAAAGCCTGATGCGCCTCGCCAAGGCTGGCCAGGCAGAACAGGCCGCTGAGGGGCTGACCGAGGTAGCGCATCGGTTTGTCCGGCGTGACGAAGGCCAGGCCCGGGCGCTTGACCGTTTGTTCGCTGTGCAGCCACCACAGGCCATCGCCCAACGGCAGTGCTTCGACTTGCTGCAAAACAGCGGAGAAACCGTTGCTCACGCAATCCGCCTGGCGCAGCAAACGCGCACCGCGCCACACCAGTTCTTCGAAGTCATCGGCGGAAACACCGAGGCCGATCATCTGTGCATCCAGCGCCAGTTCCTGCGGTGCGCCTTGCAGCAGTTTCAACAAGGCTTCGGCGGAACTGGCGCGACGCAGGGCCTGGCCCAGGTCGGTTTCACCGAGCGCGCGGGTCAGCAGTTGCAGCAGTCGCAAGTGTTCATCGGATTTGGCGGCGATACCGATCGCCAGGTAAACAATCTGGCCGTCGCCCCAGTCCACGCCTTCGGGGAACTGCATCAACCGTACGCCGGTGGAAAACACCTGATCGCGGGTTTCCGGCGTACCGTGGGGGATGGCAATACCTTGACCGAGAAAGGTCGAGCCCTGGGCTTCGCGCGCCTGCAAACCGGCGAGATAACCCTCTGCAACCAGGCCATCGGTGACCAGATGCCGGGCCAGCAGCTGCAAGGCTTCGGACTTATCCACAGCCGACTGGCCCATGGATATCTGCTCTATGGTGAGCTCGAGCATGCTTTCTCCTTTTTGGCGTCTGTACGCGCCAGGTATTGTTTTGAATGATTCCAGCTTAGGCGCTTAGTCATCACTTTTGGCGGTTTCGCGGCAGAACCGGCCAAATGCGCTTATAACGTAGAAAATACGCTTGCTGAAACGTTTAATCTAGAATGATTGGCACGTTACTCGATTATGTCCCATCCTTGAAGTCCAACTTGTCGGATGCGTTCAGACAATGGTCGTCTGCCCGAATCGGGTAGGATTGGCGAAAATGTCGGGGCAAGCTCGAACAAACAAGGAAATCCCGAGTTGAAACTCAGTGATATCGCACAGTTGGCCGGTGTGTCCGTTACCACCGCCAGTTATGTCATTAATGGCAAGGCCGAGCAGCAACGTATCAGCAGTGCCACCGTCGAGCGCGTTCGTGCGGTCGTCGAACAACATGGCTTCACGCCCAATCCCCAGGCAGCCGGGCTGCGCAGTCGGCACACCCGCACTCTGGGCTTCATTCTGCCGGACCTGGAAAACCCCAGTTACGCACGCATTGCCAAACTGCTGGAACAAGGTGCCCGGGCGCGCGGTTATCAATTGCTGATCGCCAGTTCCGACGATGCGCCGGACAGCGAACGGCAATTGCTGCAACTGTTCCGCGCCCGGCGTTGTGATGCGCTGATCGTCGCCAGTTGCCTGCCGGCCGGTGACGACAGCTACCGTCAGTTGCAAGCCAAAGGCATTCCGATCATCGCCATCGACCGGGTGATGGAGCCTGAGCATTTCTGTTCGGTGATCAGCGATGATCGCGAGGCCAGCCTGCAACTGACTCGCAGCCTGCTCGACCCGCTACCCAAGCAGATCGCACTGATCGGCGCACGGCCCGAGCTGAGCATCAGCCAGGAACGGGCCGCCGGGTTCAAGGAAGCATTGACCGGTTTCAAAGGCGAGGTGCTGATCGAACACGCCGAGTCGTTCAGCCGCGAGTGCGGCAAGCAGCTGATGGAAGAAATGCTGCAGCGCCTGGGGCATTTGCCGGATGCGCTGGTGACCACGTCCTACGTGCTGCTTCAAGGTGTGTTCGATGCCTTGCACGACTTCCCGCTGAAAACCCGTCCGCTGCGCCTCGGCACCTTCGGCGACACGCAGTTGCTGGACTTCCTGCCGCTGCCGGTCAACGCCATGGCCCAGCAGCATCAGTTGATTGCCGACAAGGCGCTGGCCTTGGCGTTGGCCGCCATCGAGCAGTCCGATTACCAACCCGGCGTGCAAGCCATCGCGCGGACCTTCAAGCAGCGTATTCGCCAGGACTGAACCGTGGAGCTGATCGACAGCCACACTCATCTGGATTTTCCGGACTTCGACGAGGACCGCCCGGCGCTACTCGCCGAAAGCCGCGCCCTCGGGGTGCGGCGGATGGTGGTGCTGGGGGTTTATCAGGGCAATTGGCAGCGGGTCTGGGACCTGGTGCAGAGCGATCCCGACCTGCATGCGGCGCTCGGTTTGCACCCGGTGTACCTGGATCAGCATCGCCCTGACGATTTACTCGAACTCGGTGACTGGCTGACCCGCCTGGCTGGTCATCGGCAATTGTGTGCCGTGGGCGAGATCGGTCTGGATTACTTCATCGAAACACTCGACCGTGAGCGCCAGCAGGCCTTGTTTGACGCGCAACTGCAACTGGCGGTGGACTTCAATCTTCCGGCGCTGATTCATGTGCGGCGCAGCCATGCGGCGGTGATTGCCACGCTCAAACGGTTTCGATTGAAACGCGCGGGCATCATTCATGCCTTCGCCGGCAGCAAGGAAGAGGCCCGCGAGTATATCAAGCTTGGTTTCAAACTCGGCCTGGGCGGCGCCGCGACCTGGCCGCAGGCGTTGCGCATGCACCGCGTGCTCGCCGATTTGCCACTAGAGTCGGTGGTGCTGGAAACCGATTCACCGGACATGGCGCCCGCGATGTTTCCCGGTCAACGCAACAGCCCGGCGCATTTGCCGGCGATCTGCTCGGCACTGGCCGGGATCATGTCGATCAGTCCCGAACAATTGGCCGCCGCGAGCACGGCCAATGCCTGTGAGTTGTTCAACTGGTAGTCAGCCCTGCACAAAAACCTGTGGGAACGAGCCTGCTCGCGATAGCGGTATGACAGTTGACACTGATGTCGACTGAAAGGCCGCTATCGCGAGCAAGCTCGCTCCCACAAGGGAACCGGTGTTTTCAGACCCGGAACGCGCTGATCAGTTGTTTGAGTTCCAGCACCTGGGCCGATAGCGCTCGGCTGGCATCTTCGGTCTGGTGCGCACCTTCGGCGGTGCGTTCACCCGCGCGGTTGATCTCGACGATGTTCTGGTCGATGTCGTGGGCCACTGCGGTCTGCTGCTCCACGGCTGCGGCGATCTGTTGGTTCTGGTCGACGATCATGCCGACGGCGCCGAGGATGTTTTCCAGCGCCTGCTGGACCTTTTCCGACTGCCCGACGGTGCCATCGGCCACTTGATGGCTGACGCCCATGGCTTTCACCGCCGCGCCGACACCATTTTGGAGCTTGGTGATCATCTGCTCGATTTCTTCGGTCGATTGCTGGGTGCGCTTGGCCAGGGTCCGGACCTCATCGGCCACCACCGCAAAACCACGCCCCTGCTCACCGGCCCGAGCGGCCTCAATGGCGGCATTGAGCGCCAGCAGGTTGGTCTGCTCGGCGATGCTTTTGATCACTTCCAGCACGCGACTGATGGATTGGCTGTCGCTGGCCAATTGATTGATCACCCGCACCGACTGATCGATCTCACTGGCCAGTTGCGCGATGCTGCCCTGCTGAGACGCCACCAGGCCACGACCGCTGATGGTCTCGTCGTTGACGCTGTGAGCGCTGCTGACCGCCGCGGCAGCACTGCGCGCCACCTCAAGTGAGGTGGCCGACATCTGGTTCATGGCCGTGGCGACCTGCTCGATCTGCGAGCGCTGCCCCGCCACCGCCTGGTTACTTTGGGCAGACACACTTTCGACCTGCCCGGCCTGGCGCTCGACCTCATTGACGGTCTGGCCTACGCGTTCGATCAGGTCATGGATTTTCTTCACGGTGCCGTTGAACACCTCGCCCAACTCGCCCAGCTCATCGCGGCTTTCGGCGCGGAAGGTCACCGTCATGTCGCCCGCCGCGACTTTGTCCAGCGTCGCGCCCAGGCGTTTGAGGGTGGTGCGGGTCGAGGCGTAGAAGCCGCCGTAGAGGTAAAAAATCAACACAAACACCACCGACAGCGCCACGGCCTGCAAGACCATGTGGGTGCGGTTCTGCTCCAGTCGCTGCTGCAACTGGGTGCCGAGGAATGTCAGGGTCGCTTCATTGAGTTGGTAGGTCTGGTCCATCAGGCCGGTGACCTGGTCGTAAAAGGCCTGCCACGGTGCATCGAGGGTATCGGCCATCACCACCTGTTCTTCGAACAGCTCACTGGCCTTTTTCAGCGAGGCCTTGCTGCTCTCGGCTTGGGCGGCCAGGGTGTCACGCGCCGCTTTGCTGGAGCCCAATGCATCATTGAGCTTCAGACCGTATTCGCCCTGGAGCTTTTCGATCTGCGCCAGCAGCTCATCGAACCGGGTGCTCGACGACGAATTCAGAAAACCTTGCCCCAGCGAATAGGAACCCATCGCCCGGCCGTCGCCCAGGATCTGGGTCACAGGCGGAGTGACGTTGGTAATGAGTTCGCTGAGCTGACGCATGTCGCTTTGACTGTCGCGGCTCAGGCCGGCCTGAGTGGCGATGATCTGGCTGAAAATCTGCGCATTGCCGAGCAGTTTGCCGATCAGCGCGCTTTTACTTTGCAGGGAGGTTTCCGTCTGCTGGGCCTTGAACGCCGCGATCATTTCATCGCGCTTGCCATCGAAAACCGTGATCTGTTCCGGATCAGTGGTCATCGCCGTCAGCCCTTGCAGGCGGGCCAGAACACTTTGCTCCAGGGTGCTGATCTTCGTCTCGACATTGCCGGTCTTGCCGGACTGGCCGAGGGTGACGTTGATTTGCACCAGGTTGTTCAGGGTTTCCAGATCACGCCGCAGGGTCAGGCTGCTGCCGAGCAGGTCGAGGCTTTGCAGTTCGATCTGTGTGCCCTGGAATTCACGATAGGAGTCGCGGACCAGATAGAAGTTGGTCACCAGCATCGGCACGAGGAACAGCACACTGATCAGGCTGAACTTCATGCCGAAGCTCAGGCGATTCATCAGCGCGACGGCGGGATAGAGCAAGCTCTTCACTGGAAGTCTCCCTTTTGATTCTTATTTTTATTGGCAGGCGCGGATCGACGGCAGATAGCCACTATTCAGCGCTATCTCTGTATAGCTTAAATCGGCAGGGGGTTTTGTAACTTAAGGTTAACGGCGGGATGCGCACTTGGGACGATTGATATCCCTGTGGCGAGGGGGCTTGCCCCCGTTCGGCTGCGAAGCAGTCGTAAATCCAGACAACTCGATCTGTCTGAGCGAACGCTGGGGCCGCTTCGCGACCCAACGGGGGCAAGCCCCCTCGCCACAGGCAAGCCTCTTAGTCTAAGAAGATTTGGGCTATGGAAGGACCGTCCACAACGCAAAACCGGCATACCAGAGCACCGCCGCACGCAGCAGCAATTCCCAGATCCGGTCCAGACTGTTGATGCCATCCGGTCCGACGACCGGTGCAGGAATTTCGCCAGCCACCAAGCCAACTTTCTCGATCAACTGGGCAGCGCTGATGTTCCAGTTCAGCAGTTCATGCAGCATGACGCGGCTGACCGCGACAAAGTTTCCGACCAGCGCGAAACTGGCCGCCAACAGACGCACCGGCACCCAATCAAACGCATGACGCAACTGTGCAGCCCGCTCGACCACGGCCGGGTTCTGTCCGTGCTCTTCGGCCAGCGCCAGCAGCCGGTAGCTGAGGGCGGCGACCGGGCCCAGCACGAAGTACCAGAAAATCACCGCGAAAAAGCTCTGGTAAGCCTCCCACAGCAAATGGCCTTCGACCCGCTCAAGCAGTTGCTCGCCGCTATCGGCGCAGATGTCCACGTCGCGCTTCGCCACATGGGCCGCCGCTTGCAGGTCTTCCCGGCGCCAGGCGTCGCGAAACGGTCCGAGGCCGGCCAGCAAATCGCCGCGCCCCAGGCTGTAAATCACCACCAGCAGGTGCACCGGCAACGCCAGCAACCCGTAGGCCACCGGTTCAAGCACCACCAACAACAAACCCAGCAGCGCCACCGGCAACAACACCAGCACCACCAATATCAGCCATGGCCGATCGATCAGGCGCGGACTGACTTCAAGCTTGTTCAGTTCACGTACCCAACCGCCGTCACGTTGGACCCGATGGCGCAGGGCCGAGAACTTCTCGATCCAGACGGCCAACAGCAACACCAGAAAACTCATTGTTGTTCCTCTTTTTCCAGGGCGGTGCGATAGCGTGCCCAGTCGAACGCGGGTCCCGGATCCGTCTTGCGCCCCGGTGCGATGTCGCTATGCCCACAGATGCGCTGCGCGGTGATCGCCGTAAATGTCCTTTGCAGCTGTCGGGTCAGTGACGTCAACGCTTGATACTGAGCGTCGGTGAACGGCAGATCATCCGTGCCCTCAAGCTCGATACCCACGGAAAAGTCGTTACAGGTGTCCCGCCCCTCGAAACTCGAGACACCGGCGTGCCAGGCGCGCTCAAGACAAGAGACAAACTGAGTGACGGTGCCGTCACGTTCGATCAGAAAGTGCGCAGACACCCGCAGGTCAGCAATCCCTGCAAAGTAGGGATGCTCCGTGACATCCAGACGATTCTGGAAAAATTCCTGCACCTTGCCGGTGGCGAACTGCGCTGGCGGCAGGCTGATGTTGTGGATCACCAGCAGGGAAATTTCGCCCGAGGGGCGCGCATTGAAGTTGGGGGAGGGGCATACACACACGCCCTGACACCAACCGCTCGCGGGGTCCAACTGCATACAGGTTCCTTCAACGACGACTGTGTTGGCGCCCAGTATGCCGCGATAGGCCCTCGGGGCGCGATCACTTGCCGCGATTGAGACGCCGCAGATTGCCCAGCACCGATTCCAGGGCCCGGTCGAACAGCAAGGTGTCGTCCAGCGCTCGCACCGCGCCACGGCGAAATTCCAGAGCCAGGCTGGTGCGGCTGCGCTCCAGCACTTTCATGCCTGTGCGGTCGACAAAGATGTATTTGCCAGTGGAATCGATGATCGCTGCCAGCTTGCAACGCAGGGTGTTTTCATCGTCCTCCTGAAACTCGACCCAACTGCCGGGGCGCAATTGATCGACCTGAAGCAAACCGGCATCGTCCGCCGGCAACCGCACTGACACAGCATCGGTCGGGCCCTCGTCGGCGGTTTCCAGCACGATGTGCTGCAGCACTTCGACCATCACCGGTGGCTCGACGGGCTGTTCAGCCGCCTGGCCCGGGCGCTCGAACAGTTGCACGTGCAAGGTTTCCAGCTCACTGAAAAACTCACTGGTGGCGAACGGATCAAATGCCGAGCTGCTCAGCCCGTCGCGCAGGGACTTCAGCAACCCGGGCACCAGCGCCAACAGACGCAGGCCGGCATCAGGCTCGTCATGGCGCTGCACGCTCCAGATCAATTGCTCCATGGTCTGCACATCCGCATGCCATTGCGCCGACGCATCACCGTGTTTGAGGCAGGTCAATAACAGCACTTTGCTCCAGGCCTCCTGCACGAAGACCACCACACCCTGGGGCAGCACTTTGCCGAATAACGCCTGATTCAGCGCCTGCTCGACACGCTGGCGCGCCAGCTCGGTCCTGGCGCGGCCCTCTTCGGCGTCACGGGTGCGTTGTTCCAGCAATTCACTGCGGCGGCGCTCATCACTGGTGAAGGCGAGAAAATCCGCGAGCAACTCGGAAAAGATCGCCGGATCGTCAACAAAGTCGTTCAACAGGCGCTGCACCACTTGCTCGATGCGCAGGTACAGGCTGTCACGCTCGTGGTCATCGCACTCGCCCCAGCCCATCGCCGCGGCGGCGATTTCGTTGAGCAGACGTCGGGCCGGGTGGCTGGCGCGGCTGAAGAAGCTCTTGTCGAGCACCGCAACCTTGAGCATCGGGATCTGCAAACGGCCAATCAGCGCCTTGAGGGAGTCCGGCAGATTGCGGTCATCAAGGATGCATTCGAAGAGCATGGCGATCAGGTTGATCACGTCTTCGTCAGCCACGCCGACCACGCGCGACTTGCCGCTTTTGACGCTGACCCGGGTCAGCAGTTGTTCGAGCTGGTTACGCAGATCGAAGTCGTCCTGAGTCGCCAGCGTCGGCACGTACTGCTGCAAGTGCGAGAGCAGGCGCAACAGGTCGCGGGTGGAAATGGGCTGGGTCTGGGTACTGGCGTCGAGGGTGGGGGCGACGCTGCCGCGCACGTGCAACAACAGCTCCTGCAACGCGGCAAAAACTTCCTGCACACCGTCGTCGATCGGCGTATTGCCGGAGTGGACGCCGGCCTCGATCGGTTCGGCATGGGCGCTGGCGGCTGCATGATCGGTGGCACGTCGCATGGGCGCAGGCTTGAGGTCGGGTAGCACGCCGGTTGCGATGAGCAGTTGATTGGCTTCGGCGTACAGCTGATCAGCGCTGCTGAGCACGTAGCGGTCGAACAGTTTGAGAATGATCAGCTTGACCTTGATCTCCACCCCCAGGTTGCGCCAGGCCTGCAAGAAATACTCGCAGAGCCGCGCAGGTCCCAGCGGGTTGTGCTCATCGTCCAGCGCCTTGCCCAGCAGAGCGCCGAGTCGGGCCGTGAGCTGGTCAAGGGCGAAACCGTCGCGGTTCAGCACTTTGCTGACCATGGCCTCCACCGCGACGCGGCGCTCCAGGTCGTCATTGGGCAAAGCATCTGTATCGAACGCCAATGCCTGAGGCAAGGCCGCCTGATTACTGTCGTACTGCGAGAGGCTGACGAACGCCTCGAAGAATTGTTCGAGAAAACCGCGCTCAATGCTTTTTCGCTTGAGTCGCAAGTCGCGCATGGCTTCGAAGAAGAGGTTCTGCTCGACGTCGTTGCGAGCCCGGTCGGCCATTTCGAACAGCGTGTCATCGGCGTTATCAAACAGCTCCTGCAAACCATGCCTGAGCTGTTGAGTGGCCTTGTCGCGAACCTGAAGCAGAATCACAGGCAGGCGGGCGAGCGGCGATTGCGTCGCCTGATCGGTAGCCACCTTGTGCAAAGGCACTACATTCCCGTCGTTGTGCATCCAAGCCTCCTGAAACGGTGATTCCGCAAATATTCGTGAACTCAAGAACACGTCAAAGCCATGGCGTCAAAAGCAAGGCGGATTATCTTGCAAAAGCGCCCCCGTGCACCAGCAGACTCTGTGCTTCGTATTGAAATAGACGCGTAGGGAAGACACTGACTTAGCGCCGATGACTCAAGGGAATCGACCAAATGCAGGTTTGCAGGCGACGGGAACGCTTCTGATGCCTTGGGTTGCCTCGCGCCATGGCCCTATAATCGGGCCACTTTGTTTGTGGAGCCCGTTATGCCGAATCTACGTCTCGCCGATTTGACCGCCGAAATCGAAGCCAACGTGCGCCGTTCGTTGCTCGAAGACATCGGCAGCGGCGACATCACCGCGCAGTTGATCCCGGCCGAACGCCTGGCCAAAGCCACCATCATCACTCGCGACGACGCGGTCATTGCCGGCACCGCGTGGGTCGATGCCGTTTTCCGGCAACTCGATCCACGGGTCGCGGTGCACTGGCAGGTGCGCGACGGCGAACGGGTGAAACCCAATCAGGCGCTGTTCCACCTCGAAGGCCCGGCACGCTCGCTGCTGAGCGGCGAACGCTGCGCACTGAATTTCCTGCAATTGCTCTCGGGCGTGGCCACGCGCGCGCAATACCTGGCGGATTTTGTCGCCGAGACGCAGGTGAAGCTGCTAGACACCCGTAAAACCCTGCCAGGACTGCGTCTGGCGCAGAAGTACGCCGTGACCTGCGGCGGTTGCCACAACCACCGCATCGGCCTGTACGACGCCTTCCTGATCAAGGAAAACCATATCGCGGCCTGCGGTGGCATTCCTGAAGCCATTAACGCTGCGCACAAGATCGCCCCGGGCAAGCCGGTCGAGATTGAAGTGGAGAACCTGGCGGAATTGAAAGAAGCCCTGGCGGCGGGTGCAGACATCATCATGCTCGACGAGCTGAGCCTGGATGACATGCGTGAAGCCGTGAGTCTGAACGCAGGCAAAGCGAAACTGGAAGCCAGCGGCGGTATCAACGAAAACACGCTGCTGCCGATCGCGGAAACCGGGGTGGATTACATTTCGATTGGTGCGATGACCAAGGATGTGAAGGCTGTCGACCTGTCGATGCGCTTAAGTCTCTGATCACGCATAGCTGAATGAAAAACGCCAGCCTCATTGAGGCTGGCGTTTTTGTCAGACCACCAGATTGTTCATCTCGCAGTACTCTTCCCACTCGACGCCCAACACCTCGGCTGCCTCCTTGTGCAGCACCAGGCGCGCAGCCTCGAACTCTTCAGGGGTCGAGGTGTACTTGAGCGTCAGCTCCCACGGCTGCAAACCCTGGGATTCCGCCTCATCCTCGAACGCCCACTGGATCTGATCTTTCTGATCGTCGGCTGGCAGGTCCTTGATCTCTTCAGCTAGCTGGGGCGATTCAAGCAGGTACTTTTTAAGCGCTTCTTCGTGTCTGGCTTCTTGGGTCAATTCTTTAACGGTCATGGCGTTCTCGCTGATCTGGGGAATGGAAGATGGATCTGGATCATCAAGGATCTCTCTGACGCAAAAAACCGTTTGAAGCCCGGTTTGTCTGGCCTTCAGAACCATTCGGGGATCATCTGAAAACTGCAAAGTGGTGCGTGTTCAACGTTCGAATATAGGACGTTTGGTCGACGATTTATATGGACTTTTACATCAAATCTACAAAAAAACCTTTGATCCCACATTCTGCAAATTTTCCTTCGCTACCCAGGAACAACGTTCAAAAGGCAAAGTCATAGCGATGTGCCATCTAGGCACTTCACAAGGAACCCGGTGATGCGCAACTTTTCCAAGCTTTCGTCCATCCTGTCTGCAACTGGCATGGCCGCCCTTCTGCTCGGCACCCTGGCGCTGCCCAATAGCGCTCAAGCCGGTCTGGAATACAAATCCGACAGCGCTACGTCTTCCGATAAATTCCTGGTTTTCCACAACTATTACGGCACAAACGTGATGGTCAGGTCCGACGTCAGTATCGAGGAGGTGGAAACATTACAAAGAGTTGTAAAAACCAGTACGGCTGATCTGGAAGAGCTGAAGAAAACCGTCACTGCACAGGCGCGGCTCATCGAAGATTTGAAAAAGAACACGGGTTCCAGTTCGAGCTCAACTGCCAGCGAAGTAGACAAACTCAAACGCAGCGTCAATGACCAGGAAACGGCGCTGAAAAACCTCGCCAAGGCCATGGACGAACTCAAACGCAACAGCGGCTCGAGTTCCAGCGCCAGCACCGGCGAAGTTAACGACCTCAAACGGACGGTCAGTGATCAGAACACTGGTTTGGTAAACCTCGCCAAGGCCGTGGACGAACTCAAACGCAATAGCACCTCGAATTCCAGCTCCAGTTCCAGCGAAGTCAGCGACCTCAAGCGCACGGTCAGCGAGCAGGACAACAACCTGAAAAAACTCGCCAGTCAGATGGACGATCTCAAGCGCAGCAGCGGCTCGAACTCCAGTTCAAACTCCAGCTCCAGCGAAGTGAGCGACCTCAAGCGTACCGTCAACGAACAGGAAAACGATCTGAAACGGCTTGCCAGCCAGGTGGAAGACCTCAAGCGTAGCGCCGGATCGAGTTCCAGCTCGAGCTCCAGCGACCTGTCCAGCCTTAAGCGGGAAGTCAGCGATCAGGACAATCAACTCGATCAGCTCAAGCGCACCGTGGAAGATCTGAGCAGAAAGGTGAAATAAGAGGGGAAATGGTGCCCGAGACAGGAATCGAACCTGCAACCTTCGCGTTACGAGTGCGCTGCTCTACCGGCTGAGCTACACGGGCGGTGGGCTAAACCTAGCACCGGGTTCGAGGACCAGCAACTTCAGGCGCTGTTTCACAGACAAAAAAAATGCCCCGCAGTTTTCACTGCGGGGCATTTTTTACAACGTTGGAACGGTCAGGCGAGGGGTAATTAAACGCCCGAAGCCTTGGCCGCTGCTACGTCTTTGATGGACAGCTTGATACGGCCGCGGTTGTCCACGTCCAGTACCAGTACTTCCACTTCCTGGCCTTCTTTCAGGATGTCGGTCACTTTCTCAACGCGAGCGTCGCTCAGCATCGAGATGTGAACCAGACCGTCCTTGCCAGGCAGGATGTTGACGAATGCGCCGAAGTCGACGATACGTTCAACCTTACCGACGTAGATCTTGCCGATTTCAGCTTCTGCGGTGATACCCAGAACGCGCTGACGTGCAGCTTCAGCAGCTTCCTTGGTCTCGCCGAAGATCTTGATCGAGCCGTCGTCTTCGATGTCGATCGAAGCCTTGGTCTCTTCACAGATCGCACGAATGGTCGCGCCGCCTTTACCGATGACATCACGGATTTTGTCGGTGTCGATTTTCATCGCGATCATGGTCGGAGCGTTTTCCGACAGTTCGGTGCGGGACTGACCAATGATCTGGTTCATCTGACCGAGGATGTTCAGGCGCGCTTCCAGGGCTTGGCCCAGAGCGATTTCCATGATTTCTTCGGTGATGCCTTTGATCTTGATGTCCATCTGCAGCGCGGTAACACCTTTGGCGGTACCGGCTACTTTGAAGTCCATGTCGCCGAGGTGGTCTTCGTCACCCAGGATGTCGGTCAGGATGGCGAACTTCTCGCCTTCTTTAACCAGACCCATGGCGATACCGGCAACCGGTGCCTTCATCGGAACGCCAGCATCCATCAGGGCCAGGGAAGCGCCGCAGACCGAAGCCATGGAGCTCGAACCGTTGGACTCGGTGATTTCCGATACAACACGGATGGTGTACGGGAACACGTCGGCAGCAGGCAGCATGGCTGCAATCGAACGACGGGCCAGACGGCCGTGACCGATTTCACGACGACCCGCGCCACCCATGCGACCACACTCACCTACCGAGAACGGAGGGAAGTTGTAGTGCAGCATGAACGGGTCTTTTTTCTCGCCTTCCAGGGTGTCCAGCAGCTGTGCGTCACGGGCGGTGCCCAGAGTCGCGACTACCAGAGCCTGGGTTTCGCCACGGGTGAACAGTGCCGAACCGTGGGTCTTGGGCAGAACACCGACTTCGATGTTCAAAGGACGTACGGTCTTGGTGTCGCGACCGTCGATACGTGGCTTGCCGTTTACGATGTTTTCGCGAACGGTGCGGTATTCGATTTCGCCGAATGCTGCTTTGACTTCGCTGGAAGAAGGCTGGCCTTCTTCACCGGACAGCTTGGCAACAACCTGGTCCTTCAGCTCACCCAGGCGAGCGTAACGGTCGGCCTTGATGGTGATGGTGTAAGCCTGGGAGATCGCGTCGCCGAACTCGGCACGGATAGCGCCCAGCAGAGCAGTGGCTTCTGGCTGTGGAGCCCAGGTCCAGGTTGGCTTGGCAGCTTCAGCGGCCAGTTCTTTGACGGCGTTGATCACCACCTGGAACTCGTCGTGAGCAAACAGTACCGCGCCCAGCATCTGGTCTTCGGTCAGCTCTTTGGCTTCCGATTCAACCATCAGAACGGCTTCCGACGTACCGGCAACGACCATGTCCAGGCTCGAAGCTTTCTGTTGTTCGTAAGTCGGGTTCAGCAGGTAGCCGGTGCTTTCGTGGAACGCAACGCGGGCAGCGCCGATCGGTCCATCGAAAGGAATACCGGAGATCGCCAGGGCAGCCGAGGTACCGATCATCGCAGCGATGTCCGGATCGGTCTTCTTGCTGGTGGAAACGACGGTGCAGACAACCTGCACTTCGGTCATGAAGCCTGCTGGGAACAGCGGACGGATCGGACGGTCGATCAGTCGGGAAGTCCGGG
>NZ_JBIWAF010000007.1:0-4844 GCF_044759925.1 Pseudomonas sp. NPDC099000 | reverse complement strand
CTCGGCAACTATGGCACCGACTACGGTCACCAATACGCTGACGTCGTCGTCAACGGTGACCAATACTGCGCCGGAGGCCTGACGGGCGATACGGCCAGTCTCGAGGGTAACGGTCGACTGACCGAACTGGAATTTTTTGATTACCGGGTTCACGGTGTCCTACCTTCTTTTGTGGCTCTTGGGGAACTTGTCTTCTTGCGAAATTCTTGGGCAATGTCGGGAATCGGCCCAACGCCTGTCCAGGGTAAAACGACTATCCAGATAAAACTTGAGGCTGGGAGCCTGCCATGTACCAGCGGGAAACCCACTGGCGCACGACAGACAACCAACCTCTAGCGCAATCGCTTATTAGCGACGCAGACCCAGGCGACCGATCAGAGCCTGATAACGACCCAGATCCTTGCCTTTCAGGTAGTCCAGCAGCTTACGACGCTGGTTAACCATGCGGATCAGACCACGACGGGAGTGGTGATCTTTACCGTTGGCCTTGAAGTGACCTTGCAGCTTGTTGATGTTGTGGGTCAGCAGTGCAACTTGCACTTCTGGCGAACCAGTGTCACCAACGGCTTGCTGGTAGTCAGCTACGATTTGAGCTTTTTCTTGAACGTCGAGAGCCATGAGGCAATCCTTTTATCAGGAAACCATCCAGAGGAAGGTTTCAACAGGCCAGGGACAAATCCCTGTATCTAAAAATGAGTAGTGACCGTGCCTGTTAACAGCCACCCTCGTCCGGTCATTCTGACCGAATCAGTCGACGCGGCGCGATGCGCCCGTCTTCGCTCACTTCACCGATACCGATGAAGCGACCGTTGTGATCCTGTACCCGTACCATGCCGAACTTCGGTGCATCCGGGGCTCGTACCGGTTGGCCGTTAAGCCAGTAGAACGAGCTGTGCTCCGAGAACTGCAACAGTGGCCAATCCAGCAGCCCGCTGTCCGATGGCATCAGGAAGCGGTCGACCGCTTCGTTGCCGCCTTCGGCATGTACTGCTTCCAACTCTTCAAGCGTGACCGTCTGCGCCAGCGTGAAAGGCCCGGCCTGGGTACGTCGCAATTCAGCCACGTAAGCGCCACAACCGAGTTGCTCACCGATATCCTCCACCAGGGTGCGAATATAGGTGCCTTTGCTGCAATCCACCGCAAGCCGCGCAGTATCGCCCTCAAAGGCCAGCAATTCCAAGCGCGCAATAGTAACAGAACGCGGTTCACGCTCCACTACTTCGCCTGCACGGGCCAGCTTGTACAGCGGCTGACCATCACGCTTGAGCGCCGAGTACATGGGCGGTATCTGACTGATTTGCCCACGAAAATTGGGCAGCACAGCTTCTACATCGGCGCGACCAACGGTAACCGGGCGCTCCTGCAAAACTTCACCTTCGGCATCGGCCGTGGTGGTGGTCTTGCCCAGTTGCGCCAGTGTTTCATAAGCCTTGTCGGAGTCGAGCAGGTATTGCGAAAACTTGGTGGCCTCACCGAAGCACAACGGCAACACGCCGGTGGCCAGCGGATCGAGACTGCCGGTATGACCGGCCTTCTCGGCGTTCAGCAACCAGCGAACCTTCTGCAACGCGGCGTTGGAGGTAAACCCCAACGGCTTGTCGAGCAGAATGATACCGCTGACGTTACGACGGATACGTTTGACCTGAGCCACCGATTACTCCTTGGCGTCTTCGGGTTCAGCCGCTACCGGGTGCTGATTGTCTTCAGCCACCGCACGCTCGATCAGGGCCGACAGGTGCGCGCCACGCACGACGCTTTCGTCGTAGTGGAAGTGCAACTGAGGAACGCTGCGCAACTTCATTTCGCGAGCCAACTGCATACGCAGGAAACCGGCGGCGGAGTTGAGCACCTTGATACTTTGTGCGATGTCTTCGGCGTTGTCCTGGCCCATCACGGTGATGAAGATCTTGGCGTGACCGACGTCACGGCTGACTTCAACAGCGGTAATGGTGACCAGGCCGACGCGCGGGTCTTTGACTTCACGACGGATCAGCTGTGCCAGCTCACGCTGCATCTGATCGCCGATACGTTGGGTACGGCTGTATTCTTTTGCCATGTCTTGTTACCTGTTACTGCCCCACGGTGAAACCCGAGGGGTCTGAAAGCGGCAAACGCCCGGCCTGACAAAAGCCAGACCGGGCGTTGCGTTTAGAGTCCTGACGCTGTGCCGCGCATTTGCATGCGGCGGCTAGGCGTGGCCCTTGAAGTGCGCGAGTTAGAGGCTGCGAGCAACCTGAACCTTCTCGAAGACTTCGATCTTGTCACCGACTTTGACGTCGTTGTAGCTCTTCACGCCGATACCGCATTCCATGCCGGCACGTACTTCGGAAGCGTCATCCTTGAAGCGGCGCAGGGATTCCAGCTCGCCTTCGAAGATAACGATGTCTTCACGCAGTACACGGATTGGACGGTTACGGTGAACAACACCTTCGATAACCATGCAACCGGCGATCGCGCCAAACTTCGGCGAACGGAACACGTCACGCACTTCAGCGGTACCCAAGATGTTCTCGCGAACATCGCTGCCCAGCATACCGGTGAGGGCTTTCTTGACGTCTTCGATGATGTCGTAGATCACGTTGTAGTAACGCATATCCAGACCTTCCTGCTCGACGATCTTGCGAGCGCCGGCATCGGCACGCACGTTGAAGCCAAACAGTACAGCGTTGGAGGCCAGTGCCAGGTTAGCGTCGGACTCGGTGATACCACCTACGCCGCCACCGACAACACGCACTTGCACTTCGTCGTTACCCAGGCCGTTCAAGGCGCCGTTCAACGCTTCCAGCGAACCACGGACGTCAGATTTGAGGACGATGTTGAGCGTCTTCTTCTCTGCCTGGCCCATGTTTTCGAAGATGTTTTCAAGCTTGCCGGCGTGAGCACGGGCCAGTTTGACTTCGCGGAACTTGCCTTGACGGAACAGAGCCACTTCACGGGCTTTCTTCTCGTCCGACAGCACGCTCATCTCGTCGCCAGCGTCCGGAGTACCGTCCAGGCCGAGGATCTCGACAGGGATGGAAGGACCGGCTTCCTTGATTGGCTTGCCGTTCTCGTCGAGCATGGCACGTACACGGCCATAGTTTGAACCGACCAGGACCATGTCGCCTTGGCGCAGAGTACCGTCTTGAACCAGAACGGTAGCAACCGGGCCACGACCTTTGTCGAGACGCGATTCAACCACGACACCACGACCTGGGGCCGAAGGGGTTGCCTTCAGTTCCAGAACTTCGGCTTGCAGCAGAACAGCTTCGAGCAACTCGTCCACGCCGGTACCGACTTTCGCCGAAACCGATACGAACGGCGTGTCGCCGCCCCACTCTTCCGAAGTCACGCCGTGAACCGACAGTTCGCTACGGATGCGATCGAGATCGGCGCCCGGCTTGTCGATTTTGTTCACTGCAACAACCAGCGGAACACCGGCAGCCTTGGCGTGCTGAACGGCTTCAACGGTCTGCGGCATCACGCCGTCGTCCGCTGCAACCACCAGGATCACGATGTCGGTCGCCTTGGCACCACGAGCACGCATTGCGGTAAACGCGGCGTGACCCGGGGTATCGAGGAAGGTGACCATGCCGCGTTCGGTTTCAACGTGGTACGCGCCGATGTGCTGGGTGATACCGCCGGCTTCGCCAGCCGCTACCTTGGCACGACGGATGTAGTCGAGCAGCGAGGTCTTACCGTGGTCAACGTGACCCATTACGGTCACAACTGGCGCACGGGAGAACGTCTCACCTTCAAACTTCAAGGACTCAGCCAGGGAGTCTTCCAGGGCGGTGTCGCTGACCAGGGTCACTTTGTGGCCCAGTTCTTCGGCTACCAGTTGAGCAGTTTCCTGATCAAGCACCTGGTTGATGGTCGCTGGCGTACCCAGTTTGAACATGAACTTGATGATTTCAGCAGCCTTGACCGACATCTGCTGGGCGAGATCGCCAACAGTGATGGTCTCGCCGATCTGCACATCACGCACGACAGGGCCGGTTGGGCTCTGGAATCCGTGAGCATTGCGCTTCTTCAGCTTGGCCTTGCCGCGACCACCACGACGGAAGCCATCGCTTTCTTCGTCGGTAGTACGTGGCGCAACACGTGGCGCAGGCGCTTTCTCTTTGACCGAAGCACGATGCGGAGCGTTTTTGCGCTCACCATCGCCACTGCCACGACGACTGTTATCGTCTGCACGTGGTTTGTCCGGACGGCGCTGTTCGTTCTGCTTGTTGCGAACGTCAGCAGACGGTGCTGGAGCAGCGGCTACAACCGGTGCGCTTTCGCGTACTGGTTCGGCAACTGCAGCAGGCGCTGCAACGGCGTCATTAGTAGCGGATTGCGCAGCAGCAGGCTGGCGACGCGCTTCTTCTTCGGCGCGACGCTTGGCTTCTTCTTCAGCCTTCTGACGAGCAGCATTTTCTACTGCGCGACGTTCGTCCAGTTCGCGTTTGCGCTCGGCTTCGATTTCTTCCGGGCTGCGCTGTACGAAAACTTTCTTTTTACGGACTTCAACACTGATGCTTTTGCTGCCAGCAACACGCAGGGTGCTGGTGGTTTTACGCTGCAGTGTGATCTTGCGTGGTTCTTCCACTTTCGCCTTGTGGCTGCTTTTCAAGTGAGTCAGCAAAGATTGCTTCTCACTGTCAGTCACATGTTCTTCGGCGGCGGTGTGCGGCAGACCTGCCTCACGCATCTGCTGCAACAGGCGCTCTACCGGTGTTTTGACCTCATCGGCCAGTTGTTTCACCGTGACTTGCGTCATGCACTTCTCTCCTCAGGCCGCGCCTAATTTATAGATGAAGTGGGATGGGTAGGGAATGATTTTCTTTCAGGGTGTATATTTGTGTTTTCGGTGTATGTTT